>NZ_JABXFH010000018.1:0-107682 GCF_013372745.1 Janthinobacterium sp. BJB401
CTTTGCGCCGATGATAGTGCTGCAACCAGTGTGAAAGTAGGTTATCGTCAGGCTTGTTATATAAAAAAACCCCGCTAGGTGCGGGGTTTTTTTTCGTCTGCAGCATTCATCGGATCAGATGCCCCAGGTGATGCTTTCATTTTCCGCCTTGGCCGAGCGCAGCATTTCCATCAAAGGGTAGGCGCGCTGCGAAAAATGCACTTTTTGCGCGCGCGCATGGGCGCCCGTTTCACCATCTTCCAGGGTTTCCGGGGTATGCGCATCGTGTTCGATGTCATTTTCCGGATGCAGTTTGCTTTCCGCGACTTCTTTTTCCAGCAGGGCCAGGGCATCGCCCGCTTCGGCAGGCGTGATGACGCCGCGCGTGGGGTTCTTGTGCAGGATGTCGAGGATGCGCTGGGCATGTTCCTGGTACATCAGCACTTCTGGGGAGGATTTGGATTTGAATGAGATCAACATAAGCGCTTTCTGAAACTTGTTGTTAGTGTCGAAACAATATCACGACTTGAAATGTCGCACAGGCCGTCCGTTTGCCCGGATTGCACATTTGCAAGCCGGATAGGTCCATCTGTTGGACAACGCACGCATTTACAAGAGCTCGCTTATCGTGAAAACACCCGTTTAAGCGATTGTTAAGTCTCAATCCAGTTTCACCGAGTCCATGAAGGTGTCGATGGTGTCGCGCGACAGCTTGCTTTCTTCGCCGAGAATGATGATCTGGAAGATGCGTTTGTCCTGCGCCACAAAACGCCCGACCAGCAGGACGGGCTTGCCTTGCTGCATCCCCGTCGCTTCGATGCTCAGCGAGCTGCGCTGATGCGTTCCGGCCGCCGTGCTGCTGGCCGTCGATGCCGATTTTTCGCTGCGCACGGTGCCGTTGATGTTTTTCAACAGGGCAGTCTGCATGGCGGGCAGGGCCGCTTGCGCCTGTTCCGGACTGTCGAGCACGGCGCTGCCGATGGCGAAGGTATTGCCATCGACCTCGCTGGCCGTCATGGTCAGGCTGACTTTCTTGCCATCGAGATCGATCTCGCGTGTCAGCACGGCCGGCTTGCCTGGAAACAAGGCCGTGAACTGGGCGTCGGGGCTGCGATAGTCGCGCCAGTCGAATTTCGGACTGCAGGCGGACAGGACGCTGGCAGCCGCGAGCGTCGCCAGGAAGAGGGCAAGTGATGTTTTTTTCATCAGCAGATGGTAGCAGCGCCGCCACTCACGCGCAATCGCGCACGTGTGGCGGGCACCGGCCACCTTATATTTCACGCAGCACGCGCCGATACTGGATCGCTTCGGCGACATGTGGCGGTGTGATGGCCGGGCTGCCCGCCAGGTCCGCGATGCTGCGCGCCACGCGTAATACCCGGTGGTAGGTGCGCGCGGACCAGTGCAATCGCGTCATGGCGCCATGCAGCAACTGTTCGCCATGCGTTTCCAGCCGACAATGCTGTTCGATTTCCGTGTTGCTCAGCCGCTGGTTCGTTTTTCCCTGGCGTGCCAGCTGCAGGGCATAGGCTGCCGCTACCCGCGTGGCGATGGCTTGCGTGCTTTCGCCGGCGCCGGCACGCCGCCCCAGCGCCGCGGGCGGCATGGCGGCCACTTCAATTTGCAGGTCGATACGGTCGAGCAGCGGGCCGGACAGGCGATTGTGATAACGCAGCACGGCGTCTGGCGTGCAGCGGCAACGGCCGGAAGCGTGGCCCAGATAGCCGCACGGGCAGGGATTCATGGCGGCGATCAACTGAAAGCGGGCGGGAAACTCCGCCTGGCGGGCCGCCCGTGAAATGCTGATCACACCCGATTCCATGGGCTGGCGCAAGACATCGAGCACCCGGCGCTGGAATTCGGCAATTTCGTCGAGAAACAGCACGCCGCAGTGGGCCAGCGAGATTTCGCCAGGCCGCGGCACGTTGCCGCCGCCCACCAGGGCTACGCCGGACGCCGTCTGATGCGGCGCGCGATAGGGGCGCCGTTTCCAGTGCTCCACTTTGAAGTGGCCGCCCAGCGAATGCACGGCAGCCGATTCCAGCGCCTCTTCATCACTCATGGGCGGCAGCACGCCGGGGAAGCGGCTGGCCAGCATGGTCTTGCCTGCGCCTGGAGGGCCAATCATCAGGACGTTATGGCCGCCTGCCGCCGCCACTTCCAGCGCCCGTCGCGCTTGCTGCTGCCCTTGCACATCGGCAAAGTCGGGATAGGGAAAAGCGTGCGCCGCCAGCACGGGCTGGTGGCGTTGCAAGGCCGTCTGGCTGGCGTGCGCGGCAAAGTGCGCGCAGACCTCGAGCAGGCTGTGGGCGGGATAGATGCAGGCATCGCTGACGAGGGCCGCTTCGTCCGCGTTCGCCCGCGGCAGGATGAAGGCGCGTGGTGCGCCCAACTGGCTGCGCTGCATGGCAAAGGTCATGGCCAGGGCGCCGCGGATGGGGCGCAGCTGGCCTGAGAGCGACAGTTCGCCCGCGAATTCATAGTGGTGTAATTGGTCGCCCGGCAACTGGCCGGAGGCGGCCAGGATGCCCAGCGCAATGGGCAGGTCGAAGCGGCCCGATTCCTTGGGCAGGTCGGCCGGCGCCAGATTGGCCGTGATGCGCCGCGCCGGCATCTCAAAGCCGCAGTTTTGCAGCGCGGCCCGCACGCGGTCGCGCGATTCTTTTACTTCCGTATCCGGCAGGCCGACAATCGTAAACGAAGGCAAGCCATTGGCAAGGTGGACTTCGACACTTACCTCGGGCGCCTCCATGCCGGACAGGGCGCGGCTTTTCAGGACGGCCAGACTCATCAGACTCCCCTGTAGCGCGGACGCGGGCAGTATCAGTCTAGCGCTTGAAACGGCATCAGGCTTGAGGTATGCCAGCAAGGCCGCCGATTACGGCGCCCTGCATACAACAGCGGTTCAGGCTTTTGGATCGTTCAGGCGCGTTTCCAGTTCGATCAGGCGCAATTCCAGTGCATCCAGCTTGGCGCGCGTCTTGGCCAGCACTTGCGCCTGGATATCGAATTCCTCGCGCGTGACCAGATCGAGGCGGGCGAAGCCCTGGGTCATCATCGATTTCACGTTTTTCTCGATATCCTTGGCCGGCGAGTTTTCGATGGCTTGATGGATCTTGCCTTGCAAGTCGTTAAAGAAGGTATTCATGTCCATGGTCAGTCCTTTTATGGTGCGGCCTGTGCATCGCACCATTGCGGTGCACAGCGGCGTTAATCTGGTGCGAAACTGGGCAAATTCACAATGCTTCAGCAGCCCATACCCGCATGCCGACAGGCTTGCAGGGTATGTATGGCCGGAAACGCACCTGTCAAGGTGGCAAGTGAGCTGGCACGTATTCTGCTAAAGAAGGTATGAACGCTTTGTGATCTCCAGCCAAGATTTTAAACCTCAACCGCTTTAAAAGTTCAATAAAAGGGAATCGCCATGAAGAATCTGTCCAAGAACATGACTTTAGCTGCAGCGTTGACGCTGGCCATGACCGCCGTGTGCGGTAGCGCCATGGCCCAGGATGCAGTGGCGGCGCCTGCTGCGGCCGAAGCCGTGCCTGATAACGTGGTTAGCTACAACGTGGCGCTGACCAGCGACTACCGTTACCGCGGCATTTCGCAAAGCCGCTTGAACCCGGCCATCAGCGGGGGTGCCGACTATACCCATAACCCGACGGGCCTGTATGTGGGCACCTGGCTGTCGAGCATCAAATGGATCAAGGATGGCGGCGGCGATACCGATCTGGAATGGGATATCTACGGCGGCAAGCGGGGCGAGATCAGCAAGGATTTTACCTATGACGTGGGCGGCCTGTACTATTTCTATCCCTCGAATGGTCTGAGCACCAATGCCAACACCTTCGAGCTGTACGGCCAACTCGGCTACGGCCCGATGTATATCAAATACTCGCATTCGACCACCAATCTGTTCGGTGTTGCCGACAGCAAGAACAGCGGCTACCTGGACGTGGGCGCCAACGTCGAGGTGCATGATGGCTACATGCTGAACCTGCATGTGGGCCGTCAGAAAGTCGAGCACAACGATTCCCTCAGCTACAGCGATTACAAGATCGGCGTGACCAAGGACTTTGGCATGGCGACCGTTTCCCTGGCTGCCGTCAAAGCCAACATCACGTCGCTGGCACCGAATGGCAAGAATCTGGCGAAATCGGGTCTCGTGCTGACCGTGTCCAAAACCTTTTAAGCGAGACTGCCATGAAAATGATTACCGCAATCATTAAACCGTTCAAATTGGACGAAGTACGCGAAGCTTTGTCGGCTATCAATGTGCAAGGCATAACCGTCACGGAAGTCAAAGGTTTCGGCCGCCAGAAAGGTCACACGGAACTCTACCGTGGCGCCGAGTATGTCGTTGATTTCTTGCCAAAGACCAAGATTGAAGCAGCCGTCGATGACGCTATTGTCGACCAGGCCATTGAAGCGATCGAAGGTGCCGCGCGTACCGGTAAAATCGGTGATGGCAAGATTTTCGTCTACAACCTGGAACAGGTCATCCGCATCCGTACCGGTGAAACCGGCAACGAAGCGCTCTAAGGGGAATATTGATGCATAAAAATATAACAAAATTGCTAGCCGGGATAGCCTGTCTGTGTGCGTTTGGCGTTGCCACGCCGAGCTTTGCCGATGCGCCCGCCAAGACGGAGGCGGCCACGACCACGGCCGTCGCCGCCCCTGCCGTCACGCCGGTGCCTGATGCAGCGCCTGCCGCCGCCGCGCCGGCCCCGGCCGCTGCCGCGCCAGCCGCCGCGCCCGTCGCCAACAAAGGCGACACCAGCTTCATGATGATCAGCACCTTGCTGGTGATCTTGATGACCATCCCCGGCCTGGCCCTGTTCTACGGCGGCCTGGTGCGCTCGAAAAACATGCTGTCGGTGCTGATGCAAGTGTTCATGGTGTTCGCGCTGGTCATCGTGCTATGGTGTATCTACGGCTACTCGATCGCCTTCACGGAAAAAACCGCCTTCTTCGGTGGCTTCGACCGCCTGTTCCTGAACGGCATCTGGGATCCGGCCAAGGGTACGTTTGCCGCCGCCGCCACCTTCAGCAAGGGCGTCGTCATCCCCGAGTTCGTCTTCGTGGCCTTCCAGGGCACGTTTGCCGCCATCACCTGCGCACTGATCGTCGGCGCCTTTGCCGAGCGCGCCAAGTTTTCCGCCGTGCTGGCCTTCGTCGTGCTGTGGTTCACGTTCGCCTACTTGCCAGCGGCCCACATGGTGTGGTTCTGGACCGGTCCTGACCTGATCACCAACGCCGCCACCTCGGCCAGCGAAGCCCTGAAGGCCGGCTGGATCTGGCAAAAAGGCGCGCTGGACTTCGCCGGCGGCACCGTCGTGCACATCAACGCCGCTGTCGCAGGCCTGGTGGGCGCCATCATGATCGGCAAACGCGTCGGTTACGGCCGCGAATCGATGGCACCGCACTCGCTGACGATGACCATGATAGGCGCATCGCTGTTGTGGGTGGGCTGGTTCGGTTTCAATGCCGGTTCCTCGCTGGAAGCAGGCGACGTGGCTGCCCTGGCCTTCGTCAATACGCTGTTGGCCACTGCTGCAGCGACCCTGTCGTGGGTATTTGGCGAATGGATCAGCAAAGGCAAGCCTTCGATGCTCGGTGGCGCATCGGGCGCCGTGGCCGGCCTGGTGGCGATCACCCCGGCGGCCGGCTTTGTCGGCCCGATGGGCGGCCTGGTCATCGGCTTGCTGGCCGGTGTCGTCTGCCTGTGGGGCGTGAATGGCCTGAAACGCCTGATCGGTGCCGACGATTCGCTCGACGTGTTCGGCGTGCATGGCGTGGGCGGCATCCTCGGCGCCCTGCTGACGGGTGTGTTTGCTGCGCCACAACTGGGCGGCCAGGGCGTTTTCGACTACGTCACCAACAAGATGTCGGCCGATCCGTACTCGATCGGCCATCAGGTGTGGGTGCAGGCGCAAGCGGTCGGCACCACCATCCTCTGGTCGGCCGTGGTCTCCGTCATCGCCTATAAACTGGTCGACATCGTCATCGGCCTGCGCGTACCGGAAGAAGAAGAGCGCGAAGGCCTCGATATCACGAGCCATGGCGAGCAAGCGTATCATGGTTAAATAGCAATCATCTGGCATGCCAGCGCCCCGGCGCGGCATGTCCGGCTGGAAAAGGCGCCTCATTGAGGTGCCTTTTTTTCGTTGTGGGAATGTAAAAGGTCTTTAAAACAAGGCTTTTGCCCCGATTTGGGGTACTTACACGGTAATATAGTCGGCAGTTCTGTGTGCTTTTTTGAATACTGCACATAATTTAAGGATGTAACTATGGTTCCCCATCTCGTCACGGCCCTGACCGGACCGCTGCTCGACCTCGAAAAAAAGATTCTGGCCGCGACGCCGGCCATTGAGCGCTGGTTTCGCATGGAGTGGCAAGAGCACACGCCGCCCTTCTATTGCTCGGTAGACTTGCGCAACGCCGGCTACAAGCTGGCGCCCGTCGATACGAATCTGTTCCCTGGCGGTTTTCATAATCTGGCCACGGAAATGCTGCCCCTGTCCGTGCAAGCGGCCATGGCCGCCATCGACAAGTATTGCCCGGACGCCCGCAACCTGCTGATCGTGCCGGAATTGCACAACACCACGCCGCAGTATCTGCAAAACGTGGCGCGCCTGATGCAGATCTTCCGCCAGACGGGACTGCACGTGCGCTTCGGCTCGTGGTCGCCCGAGATCACCCAGCCGACACCGCTGGCGTTGCCAGATGGCAACATGCTCGTCATCGAGCCGCTCGTGCGCCTGAACAATGGCCGCCGCCTGGGCTTGAAGGATTTCGACCCGTGCACGATTCTGCTGAATAACGACTTGTCGGACGGCATCCCCGATATCTTGCAAAATATTCATGAGCAAAGCCTGCTGCCGCCCTTGCATGCGGGCTGGGCCTTGCGCCGCAAGAGCAACCACTACACGGCCTACGATGAAGTGGTGAAAAAATTCGGCAAGATGATCGATGTCGACCCGTGGATGCTCAATCCCTTCCACGCCAAGTGCAGCGACGTCAATTTCCAGGAAGGCGAGGGCGAAGATGCGCTGGCCGCCAGCGTCGACGTGCTGCTGGCCAAGATCCGCAAGAAATACAAGGAATACGGTATCAAGGAAAAGCCGTTCGTCATCGTCAAGCCCGATGCGGGCACGTATGGCACCGGCATCATGACGGTGCGCGACGCCAGCGAAGTGCGCGACCTGTCGCGCAAGCAGCGCGAAAAAATGTCCATCGTCAAGGATGGCCAGCTGGTGACCGACGTGATCATCCAGGAAGGCGTGCCGACCTTTGAAAGCATCAAGGATGCCGTGGCCGAGCCCGTCGTCTACATGATCGACCGCTACGTGGTGGGCGGTTTCTATCGCGTGCATGCGGAGCGTGGCGTGGACCAGAACCTGAACGCGCCCGGCTCGCAGTACGTGCCGCTGGCGTTTGCCCAGCAGCACGCCGTGCCGGACTTGAAGGCCAAGCCGGGCACGGCCGCGCCGAACCGCTTCTATGTGTACGGCGTGGTGGCGCGCCTGGCCTTGCTGGCCGCATCGCTGGAAATGGAGCGCACGGACCCGAATCCCGAGGTGTATTGATCCATCACGGAGGCTTGCCAGGCGCGGCGACTACCGCGCCTGGCGATCTCGGCTAGAATCAAGCATTCCTTATCCAGGCTCCCCGATTGGACGCACCATGAAAATTGCATTCCTTGCCGACCCGCTGGCAGGCTTCAAGACTTACAAAGATTCCACCTTCGCCATGATGCGCGAGGCGGCCAAACGCGGCCACGCCGTGTATGCATTCGAACAGAAAGACATGGCGCTGGAAGAGGGCATCGTCACGGCATTGGTAAAACACATCGAGCTGACCGGCGACGAACACGACTGGTACAAGGTGCTCTCCACCGAGGAAGTGCGCCTGTCGACCCTGGACGCCATCATTGAGCGCAAGGATCCGCCGTTCGACATGGAATACGTGTACGGCACGTATCTGCTGGAACTGGCGGAAAAGCAGGGCGCTTGCGTCTTCAACAAGCCGTCCGCCATCCGCGACAACAATGAAAAGCTGGCCATTGCGCAGTTTTCCGAATTCACTTCGCCGACCCTGGTGACGTCGAACGAAGCGCGCCTGCGCGCCTTCCATGTCAAGCACCAGGACGTCATCTTCAAGCCGCTCGACGGCATGGGCGGCACGGGCATCTTCCGCGTCAAGGCCGATGGCCTGAACCTGGGCGCCATCATCGAGACGCTGACGGACAACGGCGCGCAAACCATCATGGCGCAGCGCTTTATCGCCGACATCGACAAGGGTGACAAGCGCATCCTCGTCATCGGCGGCAAGCCGGTGCCGTTTTCGCTGGCGCGCATTCCGCAGGCCGGCGAAGTACGCGGCAACCTGGCCGCCGGCGGCACGGGCGTGGCGCAGCCATTGACGGCGCGCGACCTGGAAATCGCAGAAAAGCTTGGGCCGATCCTGGCCGCGCGCGGCCTGATGCTGGTAGGATTGGACGTGATCGGCGACTATCTGACGGAAGTCAATGTCACCAGCCCGACCTGCTTCCAGGAAATCATGCAGCAGACGGGTTTTGACGTGGCGGCCATGTTTGTCGACGCCGTCGAGCATGGCGTTGCGCAAGCGCAGCAGCGCTAGAAGGTGAAATGACTATGGTAGGGATTTTGCTCATGACACATGCACCGCTGGGACAGGCCTTCATCGCCGCCTGTGCGCATGTGTTTCGGGGGCCAACGGAACGGTTTGAAGCCATCGACGTCGTCGCCGACCAGGATCTGGCCGAAGTGCAAAAGCTGGCGTCGGACGCCATCTGCCGCCTCGACGACGGTTCCGGCGTGCTGGTGATTACCGATGTGAAGGGCGGCACACCGTCGAACTGCTGCAACAAGCTGGCCGATGCGGGTCGCGTGGAAGTCATCGCTGGCATCAGCCTGCCGATGTTGCTGCGCGCCATCACGTATCGCCGCGACACGCTCGACGTGGTGGTGGAGATGGCGCTGGCCGGTGCGCAAAGCGGCGCCGTGCGCGTCGATAACCGCATTCGCGTGGGCGAGTAAAGAGTGACATGGCCGCCGCCCTGAAGGCGGCGGATTTTATAGGCCAAGGCTGGCAACAATGCAGTGCATTCAGGGATAGAGACCATACAAAAATGATTCAAAAAGAACTCGAAATCATCAACAAGCTGGGACTGCACGCACGCGCCTCCGCCAAATTTACCCAGCTCGCCGCCAAGTTCAAGAGCGACGTCTGGCTGACCCGCAACGCGCGCCGCATCAATGCCAAGTCCATCATGGGCGTGATGATGCTGGCCGCCGGCAAGGGCGCGAAAGTGACGCTGGAAGCCGAGGGCGATGATGAGCAGGCATGTGTCGATGCGCTCACCGCCCTGATTAATGACAGGTTTGGCGAAGGCGAGTAATGCTCGCCGAACGCAGCCGCAGCCGCATTCCGACAGGTCACCCCATGGCATCTTTCACGCTCCACGGCATCCCGGTCTCCCGCGGCATCGCCATTGGCCGCGCGCATCTGCTGGCGCCGGCCGCCCTTGACGTCAAACACTACCTGGTCGCCCAGGAACAGATCGAAGCCGAAGTCCAGCGCTTGCAAAACGCCATCGCCGCCGTCCACAAGGAACTGCAAACCTTGTGGAACGAGCTGCCGAAGGACGCCCCCACGGAACTGGGCGCCTTCATCGACGTGCATGCGCTGATCCTGTCGGACCCGTTGATCGCCGAAGCGCCGCTCGACATCATCCGCTCGCGCCACTACAACGCCGAATGGGCGCTGCTGACGCAAATCGATGAATTGTCGGCCCAGTTCGACGAAATCGAAGACCCGTATCTGCGCGAACGCAAGGCCGACATCCAGCAAGTGGCCGAACGCGTGCTGAAAGTCTTGCTGGGCACGGAACAGCTGCTGCCAAAAGCGGCCACGGCGGATGAGCTGGTGGCGCAGATGATCGTCGTCGCTCACGATATCTCGCCGGCCGACATGCTGCAGTTCCGCGACCGCTCCTTCATCGGCTTCATCACCGACGTGGGCGGGCAGAACTCGCACACGGCCATCGTCGCGCGCAGCCTGGATATCCCGGCCGCCGTCGGCATGTCGCAGGCATCGATGCTGATCGACCAGGACGACTGGCTGATCATCGACGGCGACGCCGGCGTCGTCATCGCCAACCCCAGCGCCCTGGTGCTGGAACAGTACCGCGAGCGCCAGACGGCCATGCAGCGCGCGCGCAAGAAGCTGGGCAAGCTGAAAAAGACGCCGGCCGTGACCAAATGCGGCACGCCCGTCACCCTGCTGGCGAATATCGAACTGCCCGAGGATTGCGCGTTTGCGCTGGAATCGGGCGCCAGCGGCGTGGGCCTGTTCCGCTCCGAATTCCTGTTCATGGGCCGCGCCCACAAGATTCCCACCGAGGACGAGCAATTCGAGGCTTACCGCAACACGGTGCAGTCGATGAAAGGGCGCGTGGTGACCATTCGCACGCTCGACATCGGCGCCGACAAGCCGCTCGACCAGGCCGACCATACGGCCTTGAATCCCGCGCTGGGCCTGCGCGCCATCCGTTACTGCCTGGCCGAGCCGCAACTGTTCCTGACGCAGCTGCGCGCGATCCTGCGCGCCTCGGCCTTTGGCAAGGTGCGCATCCTGATCCCCATGCTCGCGCATGCCTTCGAGATCGACCAGTCGCTGGCCATGATCGCGCAAGCGAAGGCCAGCCTGCGCGAGGAGGGCGTCAAGTTCGACGACGAGGTCGAGGTGGGCGCCATGATCGAGATCCCCGCCGCCGCGCTGGCCTTGCCCATGTTCGTCAAGCGCATGGATTTCCTGTCGATCGGCACGAATGATTTGATCCAGTACACGCTGGCCATCGACCGCGTCGACTATGAGGTGGCGCATTTGTACAATCCGCTGCACCCGGCCGTGCTGCAACTGATCTCCATGACGATCGCCGCCGGCCACAAGGCGGGCATCGATGTGGCCGTCTGCGGTGAAATGGCGGGTGACGTGAAGCTCACACGCTTGCTGCTGGGCATGGGCTTGCGCGAGTTTTCCATGCACCCGGCGCAGCTGTTGGCGGTCAAGCAAGAGATCCTCAACAGCGATCTGGGCCTGATTGCGCCACAAATGCGCAAAATTATGCGTTCCATGGAACCAAATGTGATCGCGGAAGCCGTACAACAGTTGCAGCTCATGTAAACTGTCACCTATCAGCATCAGGACACATCGCGCGCGGCAAGAGGTGTCCTGATGCTAAAGTTGCAGCACCTATCATCGCGGTGCTGCATCGACCATGGCCCGTGGGGCCGCCCCCCTTTTATAAACCGACACACATGTCATCCATTGGAATCGTTTCGCCGCAAACCATGTATTTTGCGCAACCCTTGCAGCTGCAAAGCGGCGCATCGCTGCAAGACTATATGTTGATGTATGAAACCTACGGCACCCTGAACGCCGACAAATCGAACGCGGTGCTGGTCTGCCACGCCCTGAACGCCTCGCACCACGTGGCCGGCGTCTACGCGGATGAACCGAAAAGCACGGGCTGGTGGGACAATATGGTCGGTCCCGGCAAGCCGCTCGACACGGATAAATTCTTCGTCATCGGCGTCAACAACCTCGGTTCCTGCTTCGGTTCGACGGGCCCCATGCACACCAATCCCGCCACCGGCAAGCCGTATGGCGCCGCTTTCCCCGTCGTCACGGTGGAAGACTGGGTCAGCGCGCAGGCGCGCCTGGCCGATGAACTGGGCATCACCCAGTTCGCCGCCGTGATGGGGGGGTCTTTGGGCGGCATGCAGGCGCTGGCGTGGAGCATCATGTTCCCCGAGCGTTTGCGCCACTGCGTGGTGATCGCCTCGACGGCCAAGCTGTCGGCGCAAAACATCGCCTTCAACGACGTGGCGCGCCAGGCCATCCTGTCCGACCCCGATTACCATGGCGGCGACTTCTATGCGCACGGCGTGGTGCCGAAGAATGGCTTGCGCGTGGCGCGCATGGTGGGCCACATCACGTATCTGTCGAATGACGACATGGCCGAAAAATTCGGCCGCAAGCTGCGCGACGCGGCGCAGACGGGCGACTACAAATTCGGTTTCGGCATCGACTTCGAGATCGAATCGTATTTGCGCTACCAGGGCGACAAGTTCTCCGAATACTTCGACGCGAACACCTACCTGCTCATTACCAAGGCGCTCGACTACTTCGATCCGGCGCGCGCGCATGGCGGCGACCTGGCCAAGGCCCTGTCGGGCACCAAGGCCAAGTTCTTCCTCGCCTCGTTTTCCACCGACTGGCGTTTTTCGCCCGAGCGCAGCCGCGAAATCGTCGAGGCGCTCGTCTGCAACCGCCGCCAGGTCACGTATGCGGAAATCGACGCGCCGCACGGCCACGACGCCTTCCTTCTGGAAGACGCGCGCTACATGAACATGGTGCGCGCCTATTATGGCCAGGTATGGAACGACATCGGCGCGGGCTTGCCCGCTCCCGCACAGCACACCGCCGTCCGCCAGGGCGCCAAGGAGACCGCATGACTTTTGACGAATTGAGCGCGCTGCGCCCCGACCTGGCCTTCATCGCCCACTGGGTGCCGAACAACGCGCACGTGCTGGATGTGGGCTGCGGCGAAGGCGTGATGCTGCAATATCTGCAAAGCGACAAGGAGTGCAGCGGCTATGGCATCGAGATTGCCGACGACAAGGTGCTGGCCAGCACCCGCCGTGGCGTGAACGTGATCCAGCAGGACATGGAAAAGGGTTTGTCGATTTTTGGCGACAACAGTTTTGATACGGTGCTGTGCCTGTCGTCCCTGCAGATGATGAAGCAGGTCGAGCCGCTGCTGCGCGACATCGTGCGCGTGGGCGCCGAAGCCATCGTCTCGTTCCCCAATTTCGCCTACTGGCCGCACCGCGTGGCGCTGCTGAAAGGGCGCATGCCCGTGTCGAAATCGCTGCCCTACCAGTGGTACGACACGCCGAACGTGCGCTGCGCAACCATCAACGACTTCCGCGAACTGGCCGAGGAATGCGGCCTGGAAGTGATCGAATGCGTGGCCCTGGCCGAAGGCAAGATGGTCTCCGTGCTGCCGAATCTGCGCGGCGACCTGGCCGTCTTCCGCCTGCGTAAAAAAGCGGTGCATTGATGAGCAAAAGCCCGGCGCCAGGATGGCGTTCCCATGCCAATGGCCGCATGCTGGCCGTGCTGGTGCTGGGCTTCAGTTCCGGCCTGCCCCTGTTCATCCTGCTGTATCTGCTGCAGGCATGGCTGGCCAAGTCGGGCCTGAACGTCAAGGCGCTGGGGCTGTTCGCCCTGGTGCAGTTCCCCTACATCTGGAAATTCCTGTGGGCGCCCCTGATGGACCGCTACCGCATCCTGGGACTGGGACGGCGGCGCGGCTGGATGGCGCTCACGCAAGTGGCGCTGTTCTTTGCCATCGGCGGCATGGGCATGCTGGACCCGCTCACGCAGATCGGCCTGATCGCGGCCGCTGCCGGCGGCGTGGCCTTCCTGTCGGCCAGCCAGGACATCGTCATCGACGCCTACCGGCGCGAAATCCTTTCCGACAATGAGCAGGGCCTGGGCGCGGCCGTCATCGTCAACGCGTATAAAGTGGCGGGCATGGTGCCGGGCGCGCTGTCGCTGATCCTGGCCGACCGCATGCCGTGGCAGCCCGTCTTCTGGATCACGGCCGCCTTCATGCTGCCGGGGTTTGTCTGCACCCTGCTGATCAAGGAACCCACCGTGTACGGCTCGCCGCCGAAGACCATGCGCGAAGCGATCATTCTGCCGTTCCAGGAATTCATCGCGCGCGATGGTTGGCGTAACGCAATGTGGATCCTCGCCTTCGTATTACTCTACAAAATCGGCGACAGCATGGCCACGGCGCTGGCGACGAAGTTTTACCTTGACCTGGGTTTTAGCATGACGCAGATCGGCCTGGCCGCCAATACCACGGGTTTCTGGGCCAGCCTGGCCGGTGGCGTGGTGGGCGGTGTGTGGATGCTCAAGCTGGGCATCAACCGGGGCTTGTGGGTGTTTGGCGCATTGCAGGCGATCGCGATTCTGGGCTTCGCCTGGCTGGCGCAGGTGGGGCCGAACACCATGCTATTGAGCGCCGTGATCGGTTTTGAAGCTTTCGCCAGCCTGGGCCTGGGCGCGGCCGCCTTTGTCGCGTTCCTGTCGCGCAGCACGGACCCGCGCTACACTGCCACGCAATATGCCTTGTTTTCCAGCCTGAGCGCCGTGCCGCGCACCCTGATCAACGCCTCGGTGGGTTTCCTCGTCGCCGAGCTGGGCTGGTTCTCGTTTTTCATCGTGTGCTTCTTCCTGGCCTTCCCGGCCATGATGATGCTGCCTAAAATCGCTCCATGGAGGTCTGCCAATGGCACCAATATCCCTTAAACGTTACACCGTCCTGGCCAGCCTGTGCGCGGCCACCGCACTGGCGCCCCTGTCCGTCCACGCACAGCAGGCGACGGTACAGGATGGCATCAAGGTGCGTCCCTTGTCGACTACGCGCATCTTTGCCGGCGGCGCCGATTTCAATGCGGAATCGAAGCAGCAATATACGCAGCTGGTCAACGAAGCGAAGCAAAAAAATGCGCTGGTTCCCGACAGCGATCCGCAAGTAAAACGCCTGCGTGCCATCGCCCAGCGCATCATCCCGTTCGCCACGCGCTGGAACGAGGCGGCGGCCAGCTGGAACTGGCAGGTCAACCTGCTCAACTCGGACGAGGTCAATGCCTTTTGCATGCCGGGCGGGCAGATCGCTTTTTACAGCGGCATCATCACCAAACTGAACCTGACCGACGATGAAGTCGCCGTCGTCATGGGCCATGAAATTTCGCACGCCCTGCGCGAACACTCGCAGGCGCAGGCTGGCAAGGGCAACCTGGCCGCCGTCGGCTCGAAGCTGGTGGGTGCGGGCCTGTCGGCCTGGCTCGGCGTCGACCCGAACCTGACCAGCACCGCCACGAACATGGCGGCCAAGGGCGTGATGCTGAAGTTCTCGCGCGACGATGAACGCGAAGCGGACCTGATCGGCATGGACCTGGCCGCGCGCGCCGGTTTCGATCCGCGCGCCGGCGTGGTGCTGTGGCAGAAGATGGCGGCCGTGAGCGCGGGTGCACCGCCGGAATTCCTCTCGACCCACCCGTCGGGCAAGGACCGCATTTCGCAGATGAACAGCCACATGGCGCAAGTGTTGCCCCTGTACGCGCGCAGCAAGGGCGTCAGCGTGGACGCTTTGCCGCCGTATCGCAGCAACGCCATCGCGCAGCGCTAGGATGTCCAGCCGCCACACCGCCGCACCCTTGCCCATGCGCGACGGCGTGGCGCCCAGCTACCTGTGGCTGCCGGACGGGCAGTGGCCCGATATGCTGTCGTTTCTGCTCGAGCGCTATCCGCAGATCAGCGCGGCGCAATGGCGGGACCGCATGGCGCGCGGTGAGGTGCTCAATGGCGACGGCGCCGTGCTGGCGCCCGATAGCGCGTACCGGCGCGGCATGCGCATTTTTTACTACCGCGAGCTGGAACGGGAAACACCGATCCCCTTCCAGGAAGCTATCCTGTTCCAGGATGAACACCTGGTGGTGGTCGACAAGCCGCACTTTCTACCCATGACGCCGGCCGGTCGCTTCGTGCAGGAGACCTTGCTGACGCGGCTGAAGAAAAACCTGGATTGCGCCGAGCTGACGCCGATCCACCGCCTCGACCGCGAGACGGCCGGCGTGGTGATTTTTTCGCGCCAGGTGACCAGCCGTGGCGCCTACCAGTCGCTGTTCCAGCGCCGCGAAGTGCGCAAGACGTACGAGGCGCTGGCGCCCGTGCTGGCGGGGCGCGATTTCCCATTCACCTACCGCAGCCGCATGGTCGAGGGCGAGCAGTTTTTCCTCATGCGCGAGGAAGCGGGCGAGCCGAATTCGGAAACCATCATCGAGGTGATCGAAGAGCGCGGCGACGTCAACCTGTACCGGCTGCAGCCGCACACGGGCCGCAAGCACCAGCTGCGCGTGCACCTGGCGTCGCTGGGCATCCCCATCGTCAACGATGCGTTTTACCCGGTGGCCCTGCCGTGCAAGGAAGACGACATGTCGCAGCCCTTGCAGCTGCTGGCGCGGGCCATCGAGTTCACGGATCCGTTGAGCGGCGAGCCGCGCCGTTTTGAAAGCCGGCGCAGCCTAGAAGCTTAACCCTTGATCGTGTAATCGATGATCAAGGGCGCATGGTCGGAAAAACGCTCGTCCTTGTAGACGCTGACCGTGTGCGCCTGGGCTGCGATGCCGGGTGTGGCGACGTGGTAATCGATGCGCCAGCCCACGTTTTTCGCATAGGCTTGTCCGCGGTTGCTCCACCACGTGTACTGGTCTTCGCGCTTGTCCAGGCCGCGGTGCACGTCGACGAAGCCCACTTCGTCGAAGACGCGCGTCAGCCAGGCCCGTTCCTCTGGCAGGAAGCCGGAATTCTTCTTGTTGCCCTTCCAGTTCTTCAGGTCGATTTCATGGTGGGCGATGTTCCAGTCGCCGCAGATGACCACTTCGCGGCCCAGCGCCTTCAATGCCAGCAAATGCGGCAGGAACAGCTCCATGAAGCGGAACTTGGCTTCCTGGCGCTCGGGGCCGGACGAGCCGGACGGGCAATACACGGAAATGACGGACAGCTTGCCAAAATCGCAGCGCACGTAGCGGCCTTCGGCATCGAATTCAGGGCTGCCGAAACCGATATGCACGGCGTCCGGTTCGACCTTGCTGTACACGCCCGTGCCGGAGTAACCCTTTTTCTCGGCATAGTGGAAATGGCCATGGTAGCCGTGCGGGTTGAGGAATTCCGGCGTCATGTCGGGCAGTTGCGCCTTCAATTCCTGCACGCAGATGAAATCGGCCGTCTGCGTGCCCATCCAGTTGAAAAAGCCTTTTTTGGCGGCGGAACGGATACCGTTCAGGTTGGCGGAGATAATTTTTGGCATAGGCTGAGAGTGAAAGGGCGTTGTACGGGGCCGGCGGGCGCGGCATGGCGATTGTCTCGCCGGTGCGCGCGGATTAAAATACAGGCACTTTTAAAAAATGAGGCTAATGTGAATAATTTACGCCAGCAGTTTATCGCGTTTTCAGTATCCAAGGGAGTCTTGCGGTTCGGCGAGTTCACCACCAAGGCCGGGCGCCAGTCGCCGTACTTCTTCAATGCGGGCCTGTTCCACGACGGCGCCACCCTGGCCGAGCTGGCGCAGTTCTACGCGCAGACCCTGCTCGACTCGGGCGTGGAGTTCGACATGCTGTTCGGTCCCGCCTACAAGGGAATCACCCTGGCGTCGGCCACCGCCGTGGCGCTGGCCGGCAAGGGCCGCAACACTTCGTTTGCCTTCAACCGCAAGGAAGCCAAGGACCACGGCGAAGGCGGCACCATCGTCGGCGCCAAGCTGCATGGCAAAGTCGTCATCATTGACGATGTGATCTCGGCCGGCACGTCGGTGCGCGAATCGGTGGACATGATCCGCGCCGCCGGCGCCGAGCCATGCGCCGTGCTGATCGCCCTGGACCGCATGGAGCGTTCCGGCCCGGACGGCCAGCTGTCGCCAAGTTCGGCCGTGCAGGAAGTGTCGAAACAGTACGGCATCCCCGTCATCTCGATCGGTAACCTGGATGACTTGTTCGGCTACCTGAATGGCGCGGGCGCCGATCCGGAATTGCTCAAGCATAAAGAGGCTGTTTCCGCCTACCGCACCCGCTACGGTATTTAAGTCGTCCTCTCCAGCAGCGCCCGCAGCCGCGGGTCGCTGCAGGCGGCAGCAGCTTGCGGGTGGCGTTGCAACAGCCGCCGCAGCAGCGCGCCACCGATGCCGCGCCGCCGGAATGGCGGCTTCACGAACAGCATGTTTACCGTCACTTCATCGGCGCGTTTGCTGATGTCGAGCATGGCCACCTGCTGGCCGTCGATCCACGCGCATAGTGCGCCGTCCCCTTGCCAGTCTATCCGCATCACGCCAGCCATGGTTTCAACGCCGCGTGCAAGCCCAGGGCAAACAGGCCGATAAAAAAGCACCGCTTGAATACTGGCTGCGCGATGCGCCTGCGCAGCCATTGACCGGCCAGCATGCCGGCCAGCGCTGGCAGCAGCTCATAGGCGGAAGCGCCGGCCGCGCCGAGGCTGAAGTCGCCGTGCAGGGCCAGGCTGGCCGCCAGCGCCACGGTCGACGCCGTAAACGCCAGGCCCAGCGCCTGCACCAGCGCATCGCGCGCCAGCCCCAGTCCCTGCAGATACGGCACGGCGGGGATGACGAACACGCCCGTGGCGGCCGTCACCAGTCCCGTCACCGCGCCCGCCAGAGGCCCCAGCCACGTTTCGCGCCGCGCCGGCACGCGCAGCTGCAGCGAGAATAATCCCGCCAGCGCATACAGCATCAGCGCCACGCCCAGCGCGACGACGGCCCAGGCGCCGCTGCCCTTCGGCAGCAGGGCGCCGCCCGCCAGGGTGCCTGCCATGATGGCGGCCAGCATGGGCCACAACCGTCGCAGCAGCGCCTGCAGGCCGGGGCCGGCCGCCAGCTGCCACACGTTCGTCACCATCGATGGCACGATCAGCAGGGCGGCCGCCTGCACGGGCGGCATGACGAGGCTGAGCGTGCCCATGGCCACCGTCGGCAAGCCTAGTCCGACTACGCCCTTGACGAAGCCAGCGACGAGGAAGCTGGCGCCGACGGCCAGCAGGAATGACGTCTCCATCTTTTCTATCCAGAGTGAACTGCGTGGATTTTGCGCTTGTCAGGGACTTTCGCCAAGGCGGATTATTTTGAGTCAGCCTTAGTAAAATACGAAGGCTGATAAGATGGCGAAAAGGAGAGCCGCCATGCGCTTTGATCTGGTCGATTTGCAGCTGTTTGTCAACGTGGTGGAGGCGGGCAGCCTGACGGCGGGCGCCGCGCGCAGCCATCTCGCATTGGCGTCGAGCAGCGCGCGCGTGCGCGGCATGGAAGAGATGCTGGGTATGCCCCTGCTGCTGCGCGGCCGGCGCGGCGTGGAACCGACGCCAGTGGGCCAGACCTTGCTGCATCACGCGCGCCTGGTGCTGCTGCAAATGGAGAAAATGCGCGGCGAACTCGGTGAATTTGCGCGCGGCTTGAAAGGGCAGTTGCGGCTGCTGTGCAATACGGCCGCGCTCAGCGAATTTTTGCCCGAAGCGCTAGGCGCTTTTCTCGACCGTCATCCGAACCTGACCATCGACCTGGAAGAGCGCCTCAGTTACGATATCGTCAAGGCCGTCTCGGAAGGACTGGCCGACATGGGCATCGTGTCCGATTCGGTCGACATGCGCGGCTTGCAGACGTTTTTGTTCCGCCCCGACCGGCTGGTGGTGATCGCCGCGGCCGACGGCGTGCATCACCGTGCCCTGGGCCAGGATGGCGTCGTCGACTTTGCCAGCGTGCTGGATCACGATTTCATCGGCCTGGCCGACGACAGCGCGATGCAGCAGTACCTGGGCATGCATGCGGCGCGCCTGGGGCGTCCGTTGAAGGTGCGCGTGCGCCTGCGCAGTTTCGATGCAGTCTGCCGCATGGTGGCCAGCGGCGTGGGCATCAGCGTGGTGCCGCTGGCGGCTGCCAGCCGCTGCCAGCAGACGATGGCGCTGCGCTGCCTGGAATTATCCGATCCCTGGTCGGTACGCAATCTGACGATCTGCGTGCGCCAGTTCAGTGAATTACCCCTGTATGCGCGCCAGTTGATCGATCATCTGAAGGCGTGACAGGGCATGACAGGAGCAGCGATGCGTTTTTCAGAAGACAAGATGGCCAGCCTGCGGTGCAGCGACCAGGTCGAGCGGCCGATCCACATCTGGCAGCCAGCAGCGCCACCACGTGCCGTGATCCTGGCGATCCACGGCGGCATGGCGCATGCGGGCGACTACGTCACGCCGGCGCTGGCCTTCCGCCAGCACGGCATCGCCACCGTCAGCTTCGACATGGTGGGCCACGATGGCCAGCGCAAGGTCGATATCCCTTCGTTCGATGCCTTCCTCGACGACGAGGAGTTGTTCCTCGCGTGGGTCAAGGCCACGTATCCAGGCGTGCCTATCTTCGTCATGGGCCACTCGATGGGCGGCCTGATCGCCACGCACCTGGGCTTGCGGCGCTTTGCGGGCGACCCGGCGCTCAAAGGCTTCATCATCTCGTCGCCGTATTATGTGAATGCGATTCCCGTGCCGAAGGTGTTGCAGATGCTGTCCGGATGGCTGGCGCAGCGTTTCCCCACGATGAAGGTACCGCTGGGGAACCTGACCATGCTGCTGACGCACGATCAGACCATCACCGCGCGCCATTTCCAGGATGAGCGTGACGGCATCCGCGCCAGTGCCGCATCGGTGCGCTTTGCCCATGCCTTGACGTCGGCGCAAAAGGAGCTGGCGGGCGGCTTGTCCGGCTGGCGCTTCCCCCTGTTCGCCGTGGTGGCCGGCGACGACAAGCTGGCCGACAGCCGCGCCACGGAAAGCATGCTGCGCAGCGTGCCCGATGGCCTGCTCGACTATCACTACTATCCAGCCAATTATCACGAGAATTTCAATGAAGTAAACCGCGACGTGATCTTTGCCGCCATCCTGGCGTGGATGGAGAAACTCCTGGCACCCGTAGCGCCGTGAGGCGCCAGTATCGTTATAATCGGATTCACTGAATTGATCGCCGGCGCATGCCGGCCCGGTCCCCGCGGCACAGGGGAATACTCAAGGAATGAACGATGCGCTTGCTGATTGCCCTGATACTCCCGTGGCTGACCTTTTTCACCATCGGCCGTCCGATCGCCGGCATCATTTGCCTGATCCTGCAAATCACCCTGATCGGCTGGCTGCCGGCGGCGATCTGGGCCGTGTATTCGCTGAGCCAGTACAAGACGGACCAGAAGATCGCCGAGGCCATGCGCCGGCGCTGATGCGGGGCTAAGTCTTGTTTAAGCTGCGCTTCCTATCTTGATTCAACCGACATGAGGAGAGTGAGATGGCACCAGACAGACGCGGTACCCTGACCCTGGCGGCGGCAATGCTGGCCGCCGGGCTGTTGCTGGGAAGTGCGGCGCAGGCGCAAAGCGACAGCGCACTGCCGCCCGTGCAGAAAAGCGGGGCGGTGGAATACCTGAGTGGCGGCATCGGCCTCGATGAATCGACGGCCATCAAGAGCGCCAGCCGGCACTGGCCCTTGAGCCTCGTGTTTTCCGTGCAGGCGGCGGGCAAGGCGGAATTTGCCTCCGACGTGAAGCTGACCATACGCGACGCCAAGGGCGCGCCAGTGCTGGAAACGACGGCCAGCGGACCGTTCCTGCTGGCGAAACTGGCGCCGGGCAGCTACAGCCTGCATGCCACCCTGGCCGGCAAGACGCTGGAGCGCAAGGTGCAGGTCAAGGCGGGCAGTTCCGCGCGGGTGGAGCTGGTCTGGCCGGCGGGAACGAATCAAGGTAAATCCTGATGGCTGGCGACGGCAAGGCACCTGAACTGGGCTTGTCGGCGCGGGGCTTGTCGGCACATATCCTGCCCACGTCGGCGACGATGGTCGGGGTGTGCATGACGGTGCTGTCGATCGGACACCTGGCGCCGCGCGGCGAGGTGCGCGTAGCCATCGACAAGCTGCTCGCTATCGATGCCATCGTATTTCTCGTCAGCGCCGTGCTCTCGTTCATGTCGCTGCGCCCCGGCCAGTCGCGCTTGCGCTACGAATGGTGGGGCGAGCTGCTGTTCATTTGCGGTCTGGCCCTGCTGGCGCTGGGCGCCGTGGTGCTGGCCTTCGTCATCAATTGAACCCGATCAGCTGACCGCGAGCACGCGCCCTTCGGCGGCGCTTTGCAGTGCCAGTTCGATCAGGCGTATCGTTGCCGCCGCATCTTCGGCTGCCACGGGCACCGCTGCGCCATGGCGGATGGCGTCGGCCATGCCCTGGTAAAAGTCCTGGTAGCGGCCCGCCTGCATCTCCAGGTGCTCGAACTGGCCGTCCGGCTGCGCGCCCAAATGCAGCGCACCGCGCACGGGGTCCATGCCCCAGCCAGGCTGTCCCGGCCTGCCGCCCGCCTTCAGGGCGTCTTCCTGCGGGTCGAGGCCAAACTTCACGAAACTGCCCTTGTCGCCATGCACGGCGAAGCGCGCCGTCGGCGCTTTTACAAGGCAGCCCGCTTGCAGCACCACGCGCAACCGGTCGTAGTACAACACAATGTGCATGTAGTCGACGGCTTGCGCGCCATCGCGCTGCAGGGCGATATCGGCGTACAGCTTTTCCGGCATGCCGAACAGCTGCATGGCCTGGTCCAGCATGTGCGGACCCAGGTCGTACAGCAAGCCGCCGCCGGGTGCGCCGGACTCGCGCCAGCGCTGGCGGATCTCGGGGCGGAAACGGTCGAAGTGCGATTCGACGCTGGCGATGCGCCCGAGGGTACCCTGTGCCAGCAGCGCTTTCAGGGTCAGGAAATCGCCATCCCAGCGGCGGTTGTGATACACGCTGAGCACCAGCTTGCGCTCTTTCGCCAGCGCGATCAGGCTCAGTGCCTCGGCACTGGAAATGGTGAAGGGCTTGTCGACCACCACGTGCTTGCCCGCTTGCAGGGCCGCTTGCGCCAGGCTGAAATGCGCTTCATTGGGCGCGGCGATGACGACCAGTTCGATCGATGGATCGGCAAACAGCTGCGCGGGCTGCGCATACACGGTGGCGTGCGGCCAATCCTTGTGCACGAGCTCCGGCTTGCTGGAGGCGACGGCCGTCAGTTCCAGGGCATCGATGGCGGACAGCACGGGAGCGTGGAAGGTGGAGCCGGCAAAGCCGTAGCCGACCAGGCCGGTTTTGATCTTGTTCATGGCGTGTTCACAGGTGCGTGGAAGAATCCATGATCATACCCGCAAGCGGGCGGCGGCAGCGCTGTTGCGATGTTGCTGCGCTGCCGCCGCCCCGACATTACTTCAGACTCCAGACGTATTGCACCTTCACGCTGGCGCTGACAGGCTTGCCGCCGGCGAGGGCCGGCTTGAACGTGCACTTGGCGATGCCGGTGCGCGCCGCTTCGTCGAGGGCCGGATGGCCGCTGCTTTTGACGACGCTCGAATTCATTACCTTGCCGGCGGCATCGACGTCGAAGGACATGTTGACCGTGCCCTCCTCCTTCGCCTGCAGTGATGCGGCTGGCCAGGCCGGTTTGCCACACACGCCAAAGTCGATGACGGGGCGGCGTTCCAGCACGGGCGCGCTGTCGGCGGCGACGGCCTGGCCGTAGATGCCGAGGCAGGCGCCGGCCAGGGCCAGCAGCGGCACGGCCGCCTTCCAGTTCAGGTTGTGTGGTGCGGGGCGCAGCAATCGTTTGATACGTGACATAAGATCTCCTCCGTTGGCCGCCTGGGCCAGGTGGTGGGTTGAGAACTGGAGACGTTCCAGTTCCGAGAGTGCAAGAGCCAGACGCCGCGGTTCGCCCAGTTGTCTTGCTGCGAAATCATCTGCAATGTGTTCGCGTTCGAGGCGCACGCCGCGTGAAATCCACCAGACGGCAGGGTGGAAGAACAGCAGCGCCTCGATGGCGTTTTGCAGCAGGTTGATCAGATAATCGTGGCGCCGGATGTGCGCCAGTTCGTGCGCCAGCAGCGCGTCGAGCAGGTGCGGCGGCATGCCGGTCAACAGTGCGGCGGGCACCAGCACCATGGGGCGCCAGATGCCGGCCGTGAGCGGGCTGGTGATGTTGTCGAGCACGCGCAGCCGCACGGGCCGCGTCACGCCCGCATCGTGCGCCATGTGCGACAGCCTTGCTTGCAGTGGTCCATGCGTGGCGCCCGTGTTCCTGGCGCTGCGTTCTATCCACAGCATGCCCAGCGCCATGCGCACGGCCAGCACGGCGGCGCACAAAGCCCACACGCCGACGACGGCGCGCAGCAGCAGATCCAGGTCGGGCAGGCTGTCGGGTGCCAGCAGGGCGGCCGGCAGCAAGGCGCTGGAGTACAGGGCGCCCGTGGCGTCGCCGCCGGCCAGGCGCAGATACAGGCCCGCCGCCGGCCATGCCAGGCAGGCCAGCAGGGCACCGCAACCGACGGCGTAGCGCGCTTCCGGACGCGCATTGCGCAGGGCCGCCCACGCCAGCGCCGTGGCGCAGCCGATCAGCAAGCCTTGCCACAGGAAGTGCAGCAGGGTCCAGCCCAGCGCTGGCACGAAGCCGCTCATGACTGATCGTCCTTGAGCATTTTTTCGATTTCTTCGCGTTCGGCGCGCGACACGCCCGTGCGCAGCGCCGCCAGCACCAGCGCCTTGGCCGAACCGGCAAAGGCCTTCTGCATCAATTCCTTGAGCAGGTTCGTCTGCAAGCTGTCCTGTGCCTGCGCCGGCGCATACACGTGCGAGCGCTGGCTTTCGTCGCGGATCAGCAAGCCCTTGCTGTGCATGATCTGCATCAGGCGCAGCACGGTGCCGTACGTGATGGCTGGCTTGGCCAGTGCCATCGCCTCGTGCACCTGCTTGGCCGTGGCGGCGCCCAGCGGCCACAGTGCCTGCAGCAGATCGAGTTCGGCTGCCGTCGGTTTCGGGATGTCGTGCGTCTTGGCCATGCGGTTTTCCTCTTGCCTGAAATTCAATATGGCTAGAGTAAACCGTGTAGACAAAAATGTATACTTTAATTTTAATAGGCCTTCAAACGCCTTTCAGTGCGCAGGAAAAGTCTAGACAAGGCTGTTTATACGCGATCTGTGCAGGCGAAAAAAAAGACGCCGCAGCGTCTTTTTTTTGGGGGCGGTGAAAAATTACCCCGCCAGCTTGGCCTTCAGCAACTCTGTCAGCTGGGCCGGGTTGGCCTTGCCTTTGGACGCTTTCATGGCCTGGCCGATCAGCGCGTTGATGGCCGCTTCCTTGCCGGCGCGGTACTGCTCCACCGACTTGGCGTTCGCCGCCAGCACTTCATCGACGATGGCTTCCAGGGCGCCAGAGTCCGAGATCTGCTTGAGACCCTTGGCGTCGATGATGGTGTCGACCAGGTTCTCGTCGCTGGACTTCGCTTCCCACATGCCGGCGAAGACTTCCTTTGCCGCCTTGTTCGAGATGGTGCCGTCGGCGATGCGCTTGAGCATGGCGGCCAGCTGCGCGGCGGAGACGGGGGCGTCGTCCAGGTCCACGCCTTCGCGGTTCAGGGTCGACGATACGTCGCCCATCAGCCAGTTGGCGGCGGCCTTGGCGTTTTCCTTGCCGGCCTTGTCGACGACGGCGACGAAATAGGTGGCCATGGCTTTCGATTGCGTGAGCACCAGCGCATCGTAGTCCGGCAGCGCGTATTCGCTGATGAAACGGGCGCGCATGGCGGCCGGCAGTTCCGGCATCGATGCCTTGACCGTGTCGATCCACGCTTGCGAGATGACCAGCGGCGGCAGGTCAGGGTCCGGGAAGTAGCGGTAATCCTGCGCGTCTTCCTTGCTGCGCATTTCGCGCGTTTCCTTGCGGTCCGGATCGTACAAACGCGTCGCCTGCACGACCTTGCCGCCGTCTTCGATCAGTTCGATCTGGCGGCGCACTTCGACGTGCACGGCTTCTTCGATGAAACGGAAGGAGTTCAGGTTCTTGATTTCGCAGCGGGTGCCGAATTCCTTCTGGCCGACGGGGCGCACGGAGACGTTGACGTCGCAGCGGAACGAACCTTCCTGCATGTTGCCGTCGCAAACGCCCAGCCACATGACCAGCGAGTGCAGGGCCTTGGCGTAGGCCACGGCTTCGGCTGCGCTGCGGATTTCCGGTTCCGAGACAATTTCCAGCAGCGGCGTGCCGGCGCGGTTCAAGTCGATGCCGCTCATGCCGGCATAGTCTTCGTGCAAGGACTTGCCGGCGTCTTCTTCCAGGTGGGCGCGCGTCAGGTTGACCGTCTTGGTGACGAATTCGCCATCCTTTTCGTAGCCGAAGGTCAGGGCGCCGCCGATGACGACGGGGTCTTCGAACTGGCTGATCTGGTAACCCTTGGGTGAATCAGGGTAAAAATAGTTTTTGCGCGCGAAGACCGAGTGCGGCGCGACGGTGGCGCCCACGGCCAAACCAAAACGGATTGCGCGGTCGACGGCTTGCTTGTTCATCACCGGCAGCACGCCTGGCAGCGCCAGGTCGACCGGGCTCGCTTGCGTGTTGGCGTCGGCGCCGTACTTGATCGGCGAACCGCTGAAAATTTTGGATTCGGTCGTGAGCTGCACGTGGTTCTCAAGACCGATGACGACTTCCCATTGCATAGTGTTCTCGCTTATTTTTTGGTGGCGCCGCCTGGGCGGCGCGTCTGTTCTTATTAAATACCGGCAGGGCTGCGCGTATGCCAGTCCGTCACTTGCTGGAACTGGTGGGCCACGTTCAGCAGCCTGGCTTCGCCAAAGTAATTGCCGATGATTTGCAGGCCGACGGGGCGCTTGCTGTTTTTCTCGCCTTCGCCAAAGCCGCAAGGGATCGACATGCCGGGCAGGCCGGCCAGGCTGGTCGACAGGGTGTAGATGTCGGCCAGGTAGTTCGCCACCGGGTCGTCCGTCTTGTCGCCCAGGTCCCAGGCGACGGTCGGCGCGACCGGTCCCATGATGACGTCGCAGACGGCGTTCGGGCCATTCAGGACGGCGTCGAAATCCTGCGCGATCAGGCGGCGGATCTTTTGCGCTTTCAAGTAGTAGGCGTCGTAGTAGCCGTGGCACAGCACATAGGTGCCGACCATGATGCGGCGCTGCACTTCCGGACCGAAACCCTGCGCGCGCGACTTCTTGTACATGTCCTGCAAGTCCTTGTACTCGGTGGCGCGGTGGCCGTAGCGCACGCCGTCGTAGCGCGACAGGTTCGACGACGCTTCGGCCGGGGCGATCATGTAGTAGGCGGGAATCGACAGGGCCGTGTTTGGCAGCGAGATGTCGACCAGGGTGGCGCCCAGCTTTTCATACTGCGCCAGCGCGCCGCGCACGGCCGCTTCCACGTCCTTGGCCAGGCCCTCGCCGAAGTATTCGCGCGGCACGCCGATGCGCAGGCCCGTGAGGGGTTGTCCCAGCTCGCGCGAAAAATCTTCCGCCACGCCGCCCTGTTCCGGCGACAGGCTGGTCGAGTCGCGCTCATCGAAGCCGGCCATGGCCGTGAGCAGCAGGGCGCAGTCTTCGGCCGAGCGGGCCATCGGGCCGCCCTGGTCCAGCGACGAGGCAAAGGCGATCATGCCGAAGCGCGAGACGCGGCCATACGTCGGCTTGATGCCGGTGATGCCGCAAAAAGCGGCAGGCTGGCGGATCGAGCCGCCCGTGTCGGTGCCGGTGGCCGCTGGCGTCAGGCCAGCCGCCACGGCGGCGGCCGAGCCGCCGGACGAGCCGCCTGGCACGGCGTTTTTGTCCCACGGATTTTGCACGGCGCCGAAGGCCGAGTTCTCGTTGCCGGAACCCATGGCGAATTCATCGCAGTTAACTTTACCCAGGGTGACCATGCCGGCCGCCTGGAATTTCTCCACCACGGTGGCGTCAAACGGGCTGGCGTAGTCGGCCAGCATTTTCGAGCCGGCCGTCGTGCGCCAGCCTTTCGTGACGAACAAGTCCTTGTGCGCGATCGGCACGCCCGTCAATGGCGTGGCCGTGCCGGCGGCGATGCGCGCATCCGCTTCGGCAGCTTGCGCCAGGGTCAGGGCACGGTCGACGTGCAAGAAGGCGTTCGAGTTGTCCGCTGCGATGCGGTCGAGGAAATGCGTCGCCAGCGCAACGGCGGAAATTTCCTTGTTCTGCAAGAGCGTGGACAGCTGTTTGATGGATTTTGTATGCATGGCGTTTCTATTTTGATATTCGACGGGAAGGCAACAGCATGGAGCGGCGCAGTTACTCGATCACTTTTGGCACGAGATACAGGCCATCCTGTACCTTCGGCGCCACGGCCTGGTAGGCGTCGCGGCGGTTTTGTTCCGTGGCGATGTCTTCGCGCAGGCGCAGGGCGA
The DNA here is from genome assembly GCF_013372745.1 of Janthinobacterium sp. BJB401. Classification (NCBI taxonomy): domain Bacteria; kingdom Pseudomonadati; phylum Pseudomonadota; class Betaproteobacteria; order Burkholderiales; family Oxalobacteraceae; genus Janthinobacterium; species Janthinobacterium sp. BJB401. The sequence continues at coordinate 27,894 of NZ_JABXFH010000018.1, forward strand.
TATTGTCCATGTGCGCGGCCAGTGGGTGGCTCAGGGGCGCCACGCCATCGGTATTGACGGCTTGCATTTGTTCCGCGAGTGCAAAAATCTTGTTCAATTGGGCCAAAGACGTGACGGCCTGGTCGTCGGCCATTTCAAGTTGGGCCAGGTGGGCGATGCGTTTTACGTCGGAGAGTGTCAGGGACATGGCGAATGGCGCGGAGTGCCGCGCATTAGTATTAAGTTGGCGTTTTGATAAAACGCGGGTATTTACTGCTATTTTGCTCACAAAAATCGAGGAATGCCGCGTAACTCGCGGCTGCAAGAGTCGCACTTTTCCATGGTTTTTGAGCAAATCGCATTCAAATTATAAGGTAGAATGGCGGGTTAATGCGTTGCCGGCGCTGATGGACCGCTGCCGCAGCATAGAAAAGATTGCGCAAGCGCCAAGCGAAACCCGAAAAAATCGCCTCCACGGATTTTCAGGGTGCCTGAAAGCGCCCGCTTTGAAACTCCCCATAAACAGCTTTTGCGCAGCTCGATGCGCTACAGGACACTCATGTTTGGTTTTTTACGCAGGTATATCTCCACCGATCTGGCCATTGACTTGGGCACGGCCAACACCCTTATTTATGTACGCGGCCTCGGTATCGTCCTGGACGAGCCATCCGTCGTCGCCATCCGCCAGGAAGGCGGTCCGAATGGCAAGAAGACCATTCAGGCAGTCGGCAAGGAAGCCAAGCAGATGCTGGGCAAAGTGCCGGGCAATATTGAAGCGATTCGTCCGATGAAAGATGGCGTGATCGCCGACTTCACCGTCACCGAGCAAATGCTCAAGCAATTCATCCGCATGGTGCACGACTCGAAATTCTTCCGTCCATCGCCGCGCATCATCATTTGCGTGCCGTGCGGTTCGACCCAGGTCGAACGCCGCGCGATCCGCGAATCGGCCCTGGGCGCCGGCGCCTCGCAGGTGTACCTGATCGAAGAACCGATGGCAGCGGCCATCGGCGCGGGCTTGCCCGTGTCCGAAGCGACCGGCTCGATGGTGGTCGACATCGGCGGCGGCACCACCGAAGTGGGCATCATTTCGCTGGGCGGCATGGTCTACAAGGGTTCCGTGCGCGTCGGCGGCGACAAATTCGATGAAGCCATCGTCAACTACATCCGCCGCAACTACGGCATGCTGATCGGCGAACAGACGGCTGAAGCCATCAAGAAGGCCATCGGTTCGGCTTTCCCTGGCTCGGAAGTGAAGGAAATGGAAGTCAAGGGCCGCAATCTGTCCGAAGGCATCCCGCGTTCGTTCACCATCTCCAGCAACGAGATCCTCGAAGCGCTGACCGACCCGTTGAACAACATCGTCTCGGCCGTGAAGAACGCGCTGGAACAGACGCCGCCGGAACTGGGTGCCGACATCGCCGAAAAAGGCATGATGTTGACGGGCGGCGGCGCACTGTTGCGCGACCTGGACCGCCTGCTGATGGAGGAAACCGGCCTGCCGGTGCTGGTGGCCGAGGATCCGCTCACCTGCGTGGTGCGCGGTTCCGGGATGGCACTGGAACGTATGGACAAGCTCGGCTCGATCTTCTCCTACGAATAATCTGACAGAAGGGCCGGAAACCAATCCGGCCTTTTTTTGGTTTTGGCGCCGGCGTCTGACCGGGGCCTGCACGTTGGCGCACTGCGCCTGGCCTGATCATTGGAAGTCATGGAATACAGTCCTCCGCCACTTTTCAAACAAGGCGCCTCCGCCCGCGTCAAGATGATGGTGTTCGCCGGCATTTCTATCGCCCTGCTGCTGGTCGATTCGCGCATGCACGCGCTGACGGCCGTGCGCCAGGCAGTCGGCACCGTGCTGTATCCGGTGCAGATGGCGGCGCTGGTGCCGCGCGACGTGGCGCTTGGCGTCGGCAATTACTTTTCTTCGCTGTCCGCCCTGGAAAAACAGGTGCGCGACCTGAAACACGAACAGATCGCCTCGGCGCAGATCCTGCAGCAGGCGCAGCTCAACATCGTTGAAAACAACCACTTGCGCAAATTGATGGAAGCGCGCGAGCGCGTGCCCGTCAAGACCATGATGGCTGAAGTGCTGTACGACACGCGCGATTCGGCCACGCGCAAGATCGTGCTCGATCGCGGTATCCAGCATGGCGTGGAACTGGGCCGCCCCGTGATCGACAACCTCGGTGTGGTGGGGCAGGTCACGCGCGTGTTCCCGTTCACCTCCGAAGTGACGCTCTTGACGGATGAAGAGCAGGCCATTCCCGTGCAGCTGCTGCGCAATGGCGTGCGCAGCGTGGCCATCGGGCGCGGCAAGTCCGGCACCATGGAGCTGCGCTTCACGGCCCCCAGCGCCGACATCCAGATCGGCGACATCGTCATTACCTCGGGCCTCGACGGCCTGTATCCTGCCGGCCTGGCCGTGGCGCGCGTGACCCTGGTCGAGCGCAATGCACATGGCCCGTTCGGCCGCGTCGTGTGCCAGCCGCTGGCCGGCATCGAACGCAACACCCAGCTGCTCATCCTGATGACGTCGCCCGAGATTCCACCGCGTCCGCCCGCTGAAGATATCAAGACGGGCCGCAAGATCGCCGGCAAGATGGCGCCGATCAAGGATCCGGCCAAGGATGCCGCCGCTGCGGTGCCTGCCGCCAAGCCGCCTGCCGCCAACGCGGCTGCGCCCGCGCCCGCAAAACCTGCGACGCCAGCGCCCGCACCCGCCGCCGTGCCACCGAAGGAAGCGACACGATGAACCGCCCGCATTACATCCTGCTGCCGGTCAGCCCCCTGTTCATCGGGTTTTCCCTGCTGTGCGCTTTTTTGCTGAATCTGCTGCCGTGGGGGCAGTTCGTCGGCGTGCCTGATTTCGTCGCGCTGGTGCTGGTCTTCTGGGGCATCCACCAGCCGCGCAAGGTCGGCATCGGCGTGGCGTTCTTCATGGGCCTCATGATGGACGTGCACGACTCGACCCTGCTGGGCGAGAATGCGCTGGCCTATACCTTGCTGTCGTACTTCGCCATCATGATGCACCGCCGCGTGCTGTGGTTCCCCATCCTGACGCAGGCGCTGCACGTGCTGCCACTGCTGCTGCTGACGCAGGCGCTGCAATTGCTGACGCGGCTGATCGTCTCGGGTCGCTTCCCCGGCTGGCTCAATTTCATCGAGAGCTTCGTCGCCGTGGCCCTATGGCCTTTTGTGACGTGGATCTTGCTGGCGCCGCAGCGCCGCGCCGTGGACCGCGACCATAACCGGCCGATCTGACGAGCGCCTGCCATGACTGAACTCAAGAACACCGAGCGCGAACTGCATTTTTTCCGCATGCGCCTGACCATCCTGGGCGCGCTCGTCTTCGTCTGCTTTTCGCTGCTGCTGGCGCGCTTCATCTGGCTGCAGGTGATCAAGCACGAAGACTATGCGACCAAGGCCGAGGACAATCGCATCGCCGTGGTGCCCATCGTGCCCACGCGCGGCCTGATCCTCGACCGCAACGGCGTGGTCCTGGCGCGCAATTACTCGGCCTATACGCTGGAAATCACGCCATCGAAACTGAGCGCCAGCCTCGATTCCGTGATCGACGAGCTGTCGACCCTGGTGCAGATCGACATCAAGGACCGCCGCCGTTTCAAGAAGCTGCTGGAAGAATCGAAGAACTTCGTCAGCGTGCCGCTGCGCACGCGATTGACGGACGAGGAAGTGGCGCGCTTCACGGCGCAGCGTTTCCGCTTCCCCGGCGTCGAGGTACAGGCGCGCTTGTTCCGCCAGTATCCGATGGGCGAGGTGGCCTCGCACGTGGTGGGCTTCATCGGCCGCATCAACCGCAACGAAGCCAAGGCGCTGGAAGAGGGCGAGGACGCGGCCAACTACAACGGCACCGACCATATCGGCAAGGAAGGCCTGGAAAAAAGCTACGAGAAGCAGCTGCATGGCACCACCGGCTACGAAGAAGTGGAAGTGTCGGCCGGCGGGCGCGCCATGCGCACCCTGTCGCGCACGGCGGCCACCCCTGGCAATAACCTGATCCTGTCGATTGACATCGAACTGCAAAAAGTGGTCGAGGAAGCGTTCGGCGAATGGCGCGGCGCGGCCGTGGCCATCGATCCGGCCACGGGCGACATTCTCGCCTACGTCTCCAAGCCAGGCTACGACCCCAACCTGTTCGTCGACGGCATCGACCAGCAAAGCTGGAACGAACTCAATACCTCGCTGGACCGGCCGATGGTCAACCGGCCCCTGTCCGGCACCTACGCGCCCGGCTCGACCTTCAAGCCCTTCATGGCGCTGGCCGCACTCGAATTGGGCAAGCGCACGCCGAGCCAGTCGATTTCCGACCCCGGTTTCTTCATCCTCGGCGGCCATACCTTCCGCGACGACAAGGTGGGCGGTCACGGCACGGTGGACATGCACAAGTCCATCGTCGTCTCGTGCAACACCTATTACTATCAGCTGGGCCGCGACATGGGCATCGACGCCATCCACGACTTCATGAAGCCGTTCGGCTTCGGCCAGCTGACGGGCATCGACCTGAATAACGAAAAGACGGGCGTGCTGCCGTCGACGGAATGGAAGCGCAACCGCTTCAAGACGCCGCAGCAGAAAAAATGGGTGGGCGGCGACACGATTTCGGTGAGTAACGGCTCCGGCTACAACTCGTATACGCCGCTGCAGATCGCCCACGCGACGGCCAACCTGGCCAACAACGGCGTGGTGATGAAGCCGCATCTGGTGAAAATCATCGAAGACGCGGCCACGCGCGCGCGCACCCTGACGGTACCCAAGGAAAGCTACCGCATTCCGCTCAAGCAGGAAAACATCGACACCATCAAGCGCGCCATGGTCGGCGTGACCAGCGAGCAGGGTGGCACGGCCGCGCGCATCTTCACCGGCGTGCAGTACACGGTGGGCGGCAAGACGGGGACGGCGCAGGTGGTGGGCATCAAGAAAAACGAGAAGTACAATGCCAAGCTGCTGGCCGAGCGCCTGCGCGACAACGCCTTGTTTACGGCCTTCGCGCCGGCCGACAAGCCGCGCATCGCGATTGCCATCGTGGTGGAAAACGCGGGCTTCGGCGCCGGCGTGGCCGCCCCGATCGCGCGCAAGGCGCTCGACTACTACCTGCTGGGCAAGCGTCCGAGCGACAAGGAAAAAGACACCACCAAGGTGCCCAAGGAAGATGTCGACGAAGTGCGCACCCTGGAAGAAATCACTGACGAGCAGGCCGCCCCGGCGACTCCTGCCAGGCAATAAGGAAGCACATGCCCATTAACGAGAGGCGCTCGCTGTGGCGGCGCGCCAAACCCTATCTGGCGGTGTTCGATCCGCCGCTGATGATCATCATCCTGATGCTGCTCAGCACCAGCTTGCTGACCCTGTATTCGGCCAGCATCGGCATCCCCGGCAAGATCGAAGACCACCTGCGCAACATCCTGCTGTGCTTTTTCGTCATGTGGGTGGCGGCCAACGTCACGCCGCAGATGATGATGCGCATCGCCGTGCCGGCATATACGGTGTCCGTGATCCTGCTGGTGGCCGTGGCGCTGTTCGGCACCATCAAGCTCGGTGCGCGGCGCTGGCTGCATATCGGCGTGATCGACATCCAGCCATCCGAATTCCTGAAGATCGCCACACCGCTGATGCTGGCCTGGTTCTTCCAGCACAATGCGGGCGCCCTGCGCTGGAAATCGTTCCTGATGGCGGCGATACTGTTGCTGGTGCCCGTCTATCTGATCGCGCGCCAGCCCGACCTGGGCACGGCGCTGCTGGTGGTGGCGGCCGGCTTTACCGTCATCTTCCTGGCCGGCCTGTCGTGGAAGGTGCTGGCCGGCTTGCTGATCACCTTTGTTTCCTGCCTGCCGATTGCCTGGTCGCACCTGCATGATTACCAGCGCGACCGCGTGATGATGCTGATCGACCCGACCAAGGACCCGCTGGGCAAGGGCTTCCATATCATCCAGTCCATCATCGCCATCGGTTCCGGCGGCATGACGGGCAAGGGCTGGACGCACGGCACGCAAGCCCACCTGGAGTTTGTTCCGGAACGCACGACCGATTTTATTTTTGCCGTGTATTCCGAGGAATTCGGCCTGGTTGGTAACTTGATCCTGATGCTGATGTATTTGCTGCTGGTGGGACGGGGGCTGATGATCGCCGCCAACGCCCCCAGTTTTTTCACTCGCCTGCTGGCAGGAGCGATCACCATGATTTTCTTTACTTACGCCTTCGTTAATATGGGTATGGTCAGCGGCATCGTGCCGGTGGTCGGCGTACCCCTTCCATTCCTCAGTTATGGCGGCACCGCGCTGCTGACCCTGGGCGTGGCCACCGGTATCCTGATGAGCATTCAGCGCCACCGCAAGCTGGTGCAGACCTGATGCGCGCGCCTTTCGATACCTTCGCCATGCGCGGATTGAGCCTGGCCGCTTTGCTGACCCTGGCCGCCTGTGGCACGACGCCGCAAAAGCCCGCATCGAATAACGTGCCGCTGCCATCCGGCGGCAAGGTCAAGGTGCCCGTGCGCCAGGATCCCACCCTGCCGGTATTGCCGGCGGCCGGCTCCGGGCGCGGCGGCTACTACAAGGATGATGGCCCGGGCGACAATCCGCCCGCCAACCTGCGCGACGTGCCCGACGCGGAAGTGCGCAACGAGCCGTATTCGACGCGCTCGAACCGCCCCTATGTCGTCTTCGGCAAGACGTACACGCCGATCACCGACAACGAACCTTTCAAGCAGAAGGGCACGGGCACCTGGTATGGCAAGAAATTCCATGGCCAGCGCACTTCGTCGGGCGAAATTTACGATATGTACAAGATGACGGCGGCCCATCCAACCTTGCCGATTCCGTCGTATGCGCGCGTGACGAGCATCGACAGCGGCGAGCAGGTGATCGTGCGCATCAACGACCGCGGCCCGTTCCACGCCACGCGCGTCATCGACGTGTCCTACACGGCGGCGCTGAAACTGGGCTTCCTTGGCAAGGGCAGCCATCAGGTGGTCGTCGAACGCCTGCTGCCAGCCGATATCGACGCCATCCTGGCGGCCCGTGCGGCGCCGAAGCCTGTACCTTCCGTGGTCGCCATCTCCATCGACACGCCCGTGGAAACGGGCGCCGTGGTGCAGCCGGAAGTGTCGTCGCAGATGCTGCCCGTCGATGCGACGGTGGCCATGCCGGCACCGGCGGCGCTGGCCAGCGGCTTTTATCTGCAGCTGGGCGCCTACTCGCGCGCCGACAATGCGGAATCGGGACGTTCGCGCCTGGCGCCGTATGCGGCGGGCCTGGGGACCCTGGGCGTGGTGCAGGCCGGTAACCTGTTCCGCCTGTACGGCGGACCGTTCTCCAGCCGCGCCGAAGCGGCACGGGCGGCGGCGAATTTACCGGAATCGACGGGCATCAAGCCTATTGTCATCCAACGCTAGCTACTTACAACTGCGCAATTCCTGCTCCGGGAATTGCGTTTTGATTTTCTCCAGCCGGGCGCGCGTGGCGGCGTCGAGGTCGCGGAACTGGTAAGCGAACTGCTTGCTGGCGCTGTAGCGCGGTGCGACGCGGGCGCTGTGCACGCCCTGTTTGTTGAGTGATGCCAGCTGGCTTTGCGCGCTGGTTTCCGACTTGAATACGCCCAGTGAAATGCCCCAGCGCAGCGGGCTGCTTTCATTCATGATGAAGTAATTCGTCACGCCCAGCTGCTTCAATTCGCCGGCCTTGCGGTCGGCGCCTTCCTTGCTGCCCTGCGGCGGGATGTACACCATGTAGCTGGAAATGTCCTGGCCTGCCACGTTGCGGCGCGACTGGCGGTCGCCCAGGTCCAGTGCCGCCACTTGCGCCTCGAAGCGGCGCCCGTCCGCCAGCAGGAAATTGCCCACTTCCGTACAGGCATACGATGGCGGCGGCGCCGGTGCCGCCGCAGGCTTCGCAGCCTCTTCGGCGGCTGGCGGCGCGGCGGATGCGGTGGCCTGCTCCTGCGTCAGCAAGCTGAGTTTATTCGCTTGCAGCTGGTTTTTCAGGCGCGCCGGCTCGCGCGTCTCCGTGCGAAAACTGCCCAGATAACCCTGGCCGATGGCCAGCACCAGCAGGTTGACGCCGGCCAGCAGCCAGAAGACGAATTTCAGCATACGTGGTTTCCTTGTGTTCCTGCGGCCCCGGCGCGCGCAGCCGCCTGCAGGCCGAGCATGACGATATTATCGACCAGGTGCAGCGGTACCGCCAGCGCCAGGGCCGGCGCGATGCGTGCTGCGGCGCCGCCCGACAACAGACAGGCGCTGGCGCCGTGCATGCGCACGGCCCGTTCGATGGCGCCCGCCTGGGCCGCCAGGCAGCCGGAGAGGATGGCGTCGTCCGTGTTGTCGGCAAAGCCGGCCGGCAGCGCGGCGTCGCTGGCGATTTGCGGCAGCTGCGCCGTATTGCGCGCCAGCGAGCTGGCCATCAATCCCAGTCCCGGCAAGATCATCCCGCCAAGGAAAACGCCATCGGCCGTGATGGCGTCGATGGTGGTGGCGGTGCCGCAATTGGCGACGATGACGGCCTGGCCAGGCGCCAGCGCGTGCGCGCCGATGGCGGCGGCAAAGCGGTCGCAGCCCAGCTGAGATGGCGTGCGGTAGCCGTTCGTCAGGCCCGCCAGCTGCGGCAGCGAGACAAAGTCGCGGGCCGCGACCGGCAGCATGGCGCGCAGGCGCGCGCCGATGATGGCGCCTGCCACATTCGACAGCAGCACCTCATGAATGGCGAGTGTCGCCCATTGCGCGGCCAGCGTGTCGATCTGCGCATGCGCGACGGCGCCGCTGGCCAGCCAGCCGCCGGCGGTACTGCCGGCGGCCACGAGTGCCCATTTGATGCGCGTATTGCCGGCGTCGATCAGCAGCAGCATGTGCTTACTCCCCCAGCAGGCGCAGGGACACGTCGCCGGACATGACTTCCTGCAGCCCGCCATCGGTGCGCAGCAGCAGGCGGCCCAGTTGGTCCACGCCGGCCGCCACGCCTTGCTGCAGCAGCTGGCCGTTGTCGAGAATTTTCACGTGCTGGCCCTGCCACGCGTGCAGCGCGTTCCAGCGCTCCGTGAAAGGCGCGAAGCCCGTGTCGTCGAATTCGGCCAGCACGCCGGCCAGGCGGCTCAAGAGCCCTGCCACCAGCGTATTGCGCTCCATCTGCGCCAGCCAGGGCACGGCCGAGACGCTGCGCCCGATCTGCCGTTCCAGTGCATCGGGCATCAGCAGATTGATGCCGCAGCCGATCACGGCCCACACGGCACCATCGGTCGTCTGCTGCGTCTCGACGAGGATGCCGGCCAGTTTATGGCCATCCTTGAGCAGATCGTTCGGCCACTTCAGTTGCACCGGCACGCCCAGCGCCGTCATGGTCTCGGCCAGCGCCACGCCGACGGCCAGCGGCAATCCCACCAGCTGGTGCAGCGGTCCCTTGAAGCGCCAGGCCAGCGAGAACATCAGGCTGGCGTCCGCCTGCGACACCCACGGCCGCCCGGCGCGCCCGCGTCCGGCCGTCTGCTGGCCGGCGATGCGCAGGGTGGGGCCGGCCAAGGTGGCGCAGCGCGCCAGCAGGTCGGCGTTGGTCGATCCCGTTTCGTCGACCACTTCAATTGCCACGTGGGAGGCGCCGGTGGCGCAATGGGCGGCGATGGCCGCGCTGTTCAGGTCTGAGTGCTTCGTCATGGGGAGGATATGGTTTTACTGGCTGTCGCCGGATGGCTTGCTGCGCGCTTTGTGCGGCGCGTTGGCGAAGGCCAGGTCGTAGACGGCATTGGGCAGCGCGCGCAGCAGCTTGGCGACGACGCCCATCTGCCACGGGATTACGCGATAGCTGTCGCCGTCGGCGATGGCGCGCGCGGCGCGTGCGGCGAATTTTTCGGCCGGCATCAAAAAGGGCATGCGGTAGGCGTTGTGGCGCGTCATCGGCGTGTCGATGTAGCCGGGCGTGATGGTGACGACCTTGACGCCAGCCGGTTTCAGTTCCAGGCGCAGCGATTCGCAGTAGCTGATGACGGCCGCTTTCGAGGCGCTGTAGGCTTCGGCGCCGGGCAGGCCGCGGATGCCGGCCACGCTGCCGATGCCCACCAGGCGTCCGCTGCCCTGGCTTTTCATGCTGGCGATGAAGGGCGCGAAGGTGGCGACGGTGGCCGTGACGTTGATGGCGATCAGGCGCGCGAAGGCGTCCAGGTCTTCCGCGTGCTCGCTCAGGGTGCCGTAGGACACGCCGGCGCTGGCGATGACGACGTCGATGCCGCCGGCATGGGCGATGAAGTCGGCGGCCGCGCTTTTCAGGGCGGCGTGATCGCACACATCGACGGCGTAGGCGCGGTGGCGTTCAGGGTGGGGCAGGGAGGCGATCAGTTGCTGCAGGGTGTCGCCGCGGCGGGCCAGCAAGCCCAGATGGGCGCCCTGACGCGCGTACTGCAGCGCCAGGGCGGCGCCCAAGCCGCTCGACGCGCCCGTGATGAATACGCTGTAAAGCACGCGTTGCATCAGACGATGCCCGGGCGCGCCAGGGAAGTGGCCATGCTTATTTCTTTTCCGCTTTGGCTTTCGCGACCAGCACGTCCATCACGCTGAGCGCCTGGGCGTTCAGCTGCTCTTCGTTCTTGGCCGATTTGCTGCCCTGATCGGCTTGCGACGGCGAGGTGATGTAGCGGCCATCGATGGCGATCATGGGCCAGAACGTCACGTTATAACCCTGCATCATGGCGTCCGCGCGGCGCACGCGGGCCGAGACACCCATGGAACGGTAGGTGTCGATGAATTTCTGGCGGTCCACGCCCTGTTTGGCGACGAAATCGAAAACGGCGTCGTCGGTGTTCAGGCGGTTGCGTTCCACGTGCATGGCGTGGAAGACGCTGGTGTGCAGCTTGTCGACCAGGCCCATGGCTTGCAGGGTGAAGAACAGCCGCTGCTGCGGCGCCACGCTGTCATCGCGCGACACGTGCACGCGCTTGAAGACGATGTTGTCGCCCTGTTTCTTGACCCAGGCCGCCAGCTGCGGTTCGAGCACGTTGCAATGCGGGCAGTAATAGGCGAAGAATTCCGTCACTTCGATTTTCTTGCCCGCTTCCGTCGCCTGCGGCGTGGGCAGGGTTTCGTACTCGACGCCGTTTTTCGGCTCGGCCGGCGAGGCCGATGCGCCCATGGCGGCCGTGCACAGTGCGACGGCGATCAGAATGTTCTTCAGAAAACGCATGCTGGTTCCTTATTTTTGGTTGCGGACGACGGCGACGTCGATGCCGTTTTCAGACAGTTTCGTGCGCGCGCGGTTCATCGCTTCGAGCTGGTTGAACGGTCCGACGCGCACGCGGTGCAGCACGCCGGCGTCGGTGCTGCGGTCGCTGATGGCCGCTTCGAAGCCGAGCAGCGCCAGTTTGCCGCGCGTGCTTTCGGCGTCCGACATGTCATGGAAGGCGCCGGCCTGCAGATAATAAATCCATTTGTCGCTGGCTGCATCGGCCTTGGCTTCTTTCACGTCGGCCTTGGCTTGCGGCGCTGCTGGTGCTGCCGCCGGCGTTTTCGGCGCCGGCTTGTCCTTCAACGTACCGATCAATTCCTGCAGCGCGTCCGGCGGCGGCGCCTTTGGCTGCTGCGCTGGCGCCGGTGCCGGGGCAGCTGGCTGCGTCGGCGTGACGATCTCGCGCGGCTCCTTGGAGAAGTCGCGCGCCGCTTCCTTGGCCGCTTCCTTGTTGCCGTACATCGGCTTGTTCGGATCGGCGATCTGGCCGGCCGTCGGTTCGGTCGATTTGCCGGCCTTGCCCGACTTGTCGGTGAAGGGCGAGGCGCCCTTGGTGATCACCAGGGCGACCACCACGGCGATGCCCAGGCCGATGACCAGGCCGATGATGATGCCGACCAGGGTATTGCCCTGCTGGCGCCGGGTCGAAGAGAAACGGGAAGCGTGATTCATTGACGGTTTGACCTTCGCGATTACATTTTGTTTGGCGCGGATACGCCGATCAGTGCCAGGCCGTTGCGCAGTACCTGGCGCGCGGCGATGACGAGGGCCAGGCGGGCCATCTTGACGGCTTCGTCCTCGACCAGCACTTTTTCGGCGAAGTAGAAGCTGTGCAGGTTGGCGGCCAGGTCGCGCAGGTAGAAGGCGACCTGGTGCGGTCCCAGTTCCGCTTGCGCACGCGCCAGCATTTCCGGGTAGGCGGCCAGGGTCGCCAGCAGGGTTGCTTCGGTCGGCGCCGTCAGTGGGGAAAGGTCGACGTTGGCGGCCGTGCTGGCATCGCCGCCCCAGTTTTCCAGGATGCGGCAGATGCGCGCATGCGCGTACTGCACGTAATAGACGGGGTTTTCATCGGTGGTTTTCAGCGCCACGTCGACGTCGAAGACGAATTCCGTGTCGGCCTTGCGCGAGATCAGGAAGAAGCGCACGGCGTCGCGGCCTTTGGCGATGTCGCCGCCGCCCGACCATTCGATCAGGTCGCGCACGGTGACGTAGGAGCCGGCGCGCTTCGAAATCTTGACTTCTTCGCCGTCCTTCATGACGGTGACCATCTTGTGCAGCACGTAGTCGGGGTAGCCTTGCGGGATGCCCATGTCGACCGCCTGCAGACCGGCGCGTACGCGCGCGATGGTGCCGTGGTGGTCGCTGCCCTGAATATTGATGGCTTGCACGAAGCCGCGCTGCCATTTCACCAGGTGGTACGCGACGTCCGGCACGAAATACGTGTAGGTGCCGTCCGTCTTGCGCATCACGCGGTCCTTGTCGTCGCCGAAGTCGGTGGTGCGCAGCCACAGCGCGCCATCCTGCTCGTAGGTGTGGCCCGCCTTGATCAGGGTTTCGACGGCGCTATTGACCTTGCCGTCCGCGTACAGCGACGATTCCAGGTAGTAATTGTCGAACTTCACGCCAAACGCCTGCAAGTCGATGTCCTGCTCGTTGCGCAGGTAAGTCACGGCGAACGGGCGGATCGAATCGATGTCTTCCACGTTGCCATTGGCCGACGCCGGCTGGCCATCGCTGGCCGAGACGGTCTTGCCGGCCTTGAAGTCGTTGGCGATGTCGGCGATGTAGTCGCCGTTGTAGGCGGACTCTGGCCATTCGGCATCGCCGGGCTTGAAGCCGCGCGCGCGCGCCTGCACGGAATTGGCCAGGGTCTGGATCTGCACGCCTGCGTCGTTATAGTAGAACTCGCGCGTCACCTGGTAGCCTTGCGCGTCGAACAGCGAGGACAGGGCGTCGCCCAGCGCCGCCTGGCGGCCGTGGCCCACGTGCAGCGGACCGGTCGGATTGGCCGAGACGAATTCCAGGATGACTTGCTTGCCGGCGCCTGCCGTGCTGCGGCCATAGCCGTCGGCTTCGCTCAGGATGGTTTTCACCACGGCCTGCTTGGCGGCGTTTGACACGCGCACGTTGATGAAGCCGGGACCGGCGATTTCCACTGCCTCGATCAGGCCCTTGCCGGCCGGGTTAGCCAGTACGGCCGTCACGATGGTTTGCGCCAGTTCGCGGGGATTCTGTTTCAGCTGCTTGGCCAGTTGCATGGCGATATTGCAGGCGACGTCGCCATGCGATGCATCGCGTGGTCGCTCGAGCACCACGGCAGGCGCTAGCGAAGTGCCGGCCAGGACGGGAGCGAGGGCGGCCTGGAACAGGGCGATGATTTCTTGTTTCTGTTGGGCGAGCATGAGCAGGATGGCGGCGGAACCGCGTTAAGAATGAATAGAATGAATCAAAAAGCAAAACGGACGGCCAGTACCCAAGCCGCCCAGACTGCGTTAATTATACTGGTTTGCTGCCGGGAACAATACGCTGGCAGGCAGTGTGCCCGTGCCGGCGCGTTTCACGATATTATCAGGACAGCATGCCCATGTTGGTGCACGAAAACATCAGCATGGGGCATTCTGCTTGTATATATGCAGTTTTTTGCCGCAATTTACAGGTATCGCTGCAATCGCCTGGGCCAGAGGGCGCCACAAACGCTACAATCGACCCTTTATTGATGACGCGCGGCCGCGACTTTGCCACCATGCAGCCCGCCGCGCGCAGCCACACCGGATAACTATGAACAAGCGCCCTACGCTGAAATTGAAAACCAAGCCGGCGCCAGGCCAGGCGCCTGCCGCACCGAAACTGCGTCCCAGCTACCATCCCGACCTGAAACCGGTCTTGCAGCCAGGCTTCCAACCCGATTTGCGCGCCGACTCGCTGGCGTTTTGCCTGCTGGGCGCGGCCAATGCCGTGGCGCAAGTGCGCACGGGCACGGCCCTGCCGCAGGCGCTGGCCAAGGTGTTTATGCAATCGAACGCCAGCCCGCAGGCGCGCGGCGCGATCCAGGATATTTCCTATCGCACCATGCGCCAGCTGGGCCGCAGCGAAACCCTGGTCGGCCTGATGACGTCGAAGGCGCCCGAGCCGCCGATGCTGGCCGCGCTGCTGTGCTGTGCGCTGTCGCTGATGTCGGCCGAGCCGGGCGAGCAGCCGTACGAAGAATTCACGGTGGTGGACCAGGCCGTCACGGTCGCCACCTCGCACCCTGACCTGGCGCACGCCAAGGGCATGGTGAATGCCGTGCTGCGCCGTTTCTTGCGCGAGCGCAAATCCTTGCTGGAAGCGGCCCTGCAGCAGCCGTTGGCGCAATGGAATTATCCGCAGTGGTGGATCGACTCGCTGCGCCTGGCTTATCCGCGCGACTGGCAAGCCATTTTGACGGCCGGCAATGCCGTGCCGCCCTTGACCCTGCGCGTGAACCGCCGCAAGAGTACGGTCGAAGCGTATCTGGCCGTGCTGGCGGAGGCGGGCATTGCCGCGCGCCAGGTGGGACCGTTCGCCGTGCGCCTGGACAAGCCGATCGGCGTGGCCCTGATTCCCGGCTTTGAGCAGGGCGTCGTCTCCGTGCAAGATGCTGGCGCGCAACTGGCCGCGCCGCTGCTGGACTTGCACGATGGCATGCGCGTGCTGGACGCCTGCGCGGCACCTGGCGGCAAGACGTGCCACATCCTGGAACTGGCCGACGTGCACGTGACGGCCATCGACGCGGACGCCAAGCGCCTGCCGCGCATCGCGGAAAACCTCGAGCGTCTGGGCCTGGACGCCACCCTGAAGGCGCAGGATGCGCAATCGAGCGCGTGGTGGGACGGCCAGCAGTTCGACCGCATCCTGGCCGACGTGCCGTGCACGGCCTCGGGCATCGTGCGCCGCCATCCGGACATTCGCTGGTTGCGCCGCAAGGGCGATGCGTTCCAACTTGCAACACTTTCATCCAAAATTCTGGACAACCTGTGGCAGATGCTGCGCCCCGATGGTAAATTGCTGTTCGTGACATGTTCATTGTGGCCGCAAGAATCCGAGGCACAGGCGGCGGCATTTGCGGTACGCAATAATGCAACCCGATTGACAGCGCCTGGCCAGCTGTTGCCGACTGGCAGCGCGGAGCAGGACCACGACGGTTTGTTCTATGCGCTCTTCCAAAAAAATGCGGCTTGAGCGATTCGTCGAACCTTATCCTACGGACTACACCGGCACACTTGTGACAACACGACTCTTCCGACTCCTGGCCCTGCTGCTGATGCTGGCATGTACCATGCCACGCGCGCATGCCGCCGACATGGTCGACATCACCCGTGCCTACATCGAGTCGGGCGAAGAGGGCTACAAGCTGGCCGCCACGTATTCCTTCGAGCTCAATCACGACCTCGATGATGCGGTACAGCATGGCGTGCCGCTGTATTTCACGACCGAAATCGAACTGACCCGGCCCCGCTGGTACTGGTTCGATGAAAAAGCCATCGTGGCGCGCCAGACCAGCAAACTGTCCTACAACGTGCTCACGCGCCAGTATCATGTGTCTGGCGTTGGCTTGCAGCAAAGCTTCCCCACGCTCGACGATGCGCTGTTCCTGATCCGCCGTCCCAGCCGCTGGCTGGTGGCGCGGCGCGGCGAGCTGAAAGTGGGGCAGACGTATAACGTCACCTTGCGCATGGGCATGGACCGCGACTACCTGCCCAAGCCGATACAGGTCAATGCCTTCAATAACAGCGACTGGCGCCTGGCTTCGAATAAAAAAACCTTCTTGTATACGGCGGAGTAGTGAGTCAAGCATTGCGCTATCTGCTGGTGGTGGGCGGCGGCATTGTCAGTATCCTGCTGTTCCTGCTGGCGTCGGCTTCCGACAATTCCGGCTTTTTCGACCGTTACTACACCTGGCTGCTGGGCCTGAACGCGGCTGTCGCCGTGTCGCTGCTGGCGCTGGTGGGCATTTCCCTGGCCCGCCTGTACGCGCGCTACAAGAGCGGCAAGTTCGGCTCCAAGCTGATGACGCGCCTGGTGATGCTGTTCGCCGCCGTCGGCATCCTGCCGGGCCTGGTGATTTTCCTTGTGTCAGTGCAATTTGTTTCCCACTCGATCGAATCCTGGTTCAACGTCAAGATCGAAGCGGCGCTGGAATCGGGGATTGAGCTGGGCCGTGCCGGCCTCGACGCGGCCTTGGTCGAGCTCGACCACCGGGGCCGCAAGGCCGTCGAAGAAATGGGCGCCGACCCGGTGGCCGGCCCGGCCGTGCTGACCAGTCTGCTGCGCGAAGAGGGCATGCAAAATGCCATGCTCGTCAGCGGCGACGGTGTGCTGCTGGCCAGCGCCGGGCCGCACAGCGCGGCCGACTTGCCGACGCCGGCCATGCTGGTGCAGGCGGCCTTGCCGGCCGGCTATGCCTCGGCCGAAGGGGGGCTGGAGTTGCACGATGATGGCGCGGAATCGGGTGGCGGTGGTTTCCGCTCGGGCCTGCCAGCGTCGCTGGAAACGGCGGCCAGCCTGCGCCTGCGCGTGCTGGTAGCCGTGCCGGGACCGTCCGTCTCGCCCCGCTATTTGCAACTGCTGCAATCGGTGCCGCCCAAGCTGGCGACGAACGGCGAGGTGCTGCGCGCCGCCTACAGCGAATACAAGGAACGTTTCGTCGCGCGCGTGGGCTTGCGCAAGATGTATATGGAAATCCTCACCCTGACCTTGCTGCTGGCCATCTTTGGCGCCATCGGCAGCGCTTTCCTGATCGCGGGCAACCTGGCCCAGCCCCTGCTGCTGCTGGCCGAAGGCACGCGCGCCGTGGCCGAGGGTGACCTGTCGCCGCGTCCCATCGTTGCCACCAAGGATGAACTGGGCACCCTGACGCAGTCGTTCAACATCATGACGCGCCAGTTGCTCGATGCGCGCACGGCTGTGGAAAGCAACCGCGCCGCCTTGCAAAACGCCAAGGCCCACCTGGAATCGGTGCTGGCGAACATGTCGGCCGGCGTGATGGTGCTCGACGGCGACTTCAAACTGGTGACCTGCAATGAATCGGTTGAGCGCATCCTGCAGCATTCGGGCATGAGCATGGTGGGCCAGCCGCTGGCGCATATTGTTGGAATGGAAGAGTTTGGCGGCGCCATCATCAGCGCCTTCACGGCGCAAAGCGCGCAATCGGCGTCGGGCCGCAACCAGCAGCGATTGCACTGGCAGCGGCAGATCGAGATTCCGCGCCGCCTGGGCAGTAGTGCCGACGAGCATGACATCACCTTGCTGGCGCGCGGCTCGCGCCTGCCGCTGGAGTCCGGCAGCGGCTACATCGTCGTCTTCGATGATATTTCCGACGTGATTTCCGCGCAGCGCTCGATCGCCTGGGGCGAGGTGGCGCGCCGCCTGGCGCATGAAATCAAGAATCCGCTCACGCCGATCCAGCTGTCGGCCGAGCGCCTGCAGATGAAGCTCGAAGGCAAGCTGGAGCAGCTCGATGCCGATCTGCTCAACCGCGCCACCACCACCATCGTCAAGCAGGTCGATGCGATGAAGCGCATGGTCGACGACTTCCGCGACTATGCGCGCACGCCGCCGGCCGTGCTCACGCCGCTGCGCCTGAACGAGCTGATCGAGGAAATCCTGAACCTGTACCTGCGCGGCGACGATGGCGACATCATCCACCCGCTGCTGGCGCCGAATCTGCCGATGGTGATGGGCGATCCGACCCAGTTGCGCCAGGTGATCCATAACCTGCTGCAGAATGCGCAGGACGCGATGGCCGACCTGCCGCCGGACTCGCCGCATCCGCGGATTGACGTAAGGACGGAAGCAATTCATTATCGCAGTGCGGACGGCGGCGTGAATATCGCCGTGCGGCTGGCCATCAGCGACAATGGCCCTGGTTTCGCGCCAAAAATCCTGGCACGGGCTTTCGAGCCCTACGTGACCTCGAAGGCGCGCGGCACGGGATTGGGCCTGGCGATGGTCAAGAAAATTATCGATGAACACGGCGGACGCATCGATATCGAGAACCGGGTCGACGGCAATGGCGCTTCGGTGGTCATTTTGCTGTTAAAGTTAGCTCCCGACACTCCTGCCCAGGAATTCCTGGCGTGAGGGTCTGGTTTAGTATTTAAAACACTAATAAAATCATAGTTGTCCGCCGTGTGCATCTTGTGCGCGACGGCCGGCGAAATGAGGAAGGCAAGACACGAATGGCAAACATACTCGTAGTGGATGATGAAATGGGTATCCGTGAGTTGCTCTCGGAAATTTTGGGCGACGAAGGACATGCTATCCAGCTGGCCGAAAATGCGCAGCAGGCACGCGAAGCGCGTGCCGCCGGTGCGCCGGATCTGGTATTGCTGGATATCTGGATGCCCGACACCGATGGCGTCACCTTGCTCAAGGAATGGCAGCGCGACGGTTTGCTGACCATGCCGGTGATCATGATGTCGGGCCACGCCACCATCGATACGGCGGTCGAGGCGACGCGCATCGGCGCCATGAACTTCCTGGAAAAACCGATTGCCCTGCAAAAACTGCTGAAGGCGGTCCAGCAAGGCTTGACGCGGGCACAGGAAACCGTGCGCGCGCCGAGCGTGGCAGCGCGTCCCGTGGCGCCCGTGGTGGCCGAGGAAAGCAGCCATCCCGTGCCCAGCTTTGGCGGCAGCGCGCCGCAACAGCTGATGGTACGCCCAGGCATCGCCGTCCCGGCGGTGGCCGAAGGCCATGGCTACAACCTGTCGTTCGACTTGCCCCTGCGCGAGGCGCGCGACGCGTTCGAGCGCATGTATTTCGAACACCACCTGGGTCGCGAAGGCGGCAGCATGACCCGCGTGGCGGAAAAAACGGGCCTGGAGCGCACCCATTTGTACCGCAAGCTGAAACAGCTGGGCGTCGAACCGGGCAAGCTGGCCAAGAAAAGCCTGTGACGGCAGCCGTGCGGCGTCCGACGCCGCTGACCCTGGTCAGCGGTGGACGCGCCGCCGGGCGCGAGGCTGCCATCGCGCAAGCCTTGCCGCCGAACCAGCCGGCCGCCGTGATCCTCGAAGGCCTTGCCGATGGCAACGCCATCCTGGCCGACCTGGCCGAGCAAGTTTCCCCTTCTCCATCATTTCCCTTGCAACTGTTGCGCATCGCACCCGGTTGCCTGTGCTGCAGCGGCAATCTCGTATTGCGTGTAACATTGAATCGTCTGCTGCGCCATCCACCCGCGCACTTGTTCATCAGCCTGGCTGACGCCACGCACATCGAACAATTGCGCACCTGGCTCACCGCCAGTCCCTACGATGCCTTGCTGGCGCTGCAAGCGGACATCGTGCTTGCCTGACGATTTTTCGATCGACTTACCGCAGTCGCAGTTTGCATCTCGTTACAACTCTGTAGCCCGCAGGGTGGCCTGGCCGCTTGAAATGGCGGCGTGTGAACCCCACCTCTGTCCTGAAACCGCAGGAGCTTCTCCTGCTTGAGCGAAGGATGCAAAATGAACCTGATCTATAACAGCGAACAATACAGCGTCGTGGAATTCGGCATCGACGGCGACCTGGAAGCCCTGCGCTTTGGCGGCTATGAAATCGTCGACAAGGGGGGCAAACGCGAGACATTTATCGCCGGCATCCTGGCGCAAAACTTTCGCCGCGACGTCACGGAGCTGATCGCCAGCGAACCCAGCATGGAAGAGATCGATGAATTCCTGGGCAGCTACGATTCCCTCATGAGCCAGCCCGTGCTGTTGCACTGATCGGATGGCCATCGCCGCCATACCAATCCGCCAGGCGGCGTGGTATGGTGGCCGTGTTATCCCGCTGCAAACAGACCATGTGCCAACTTCTCGGAATGAATTGCAATGTCCCCACGGACATTGTCTTTAGTTTTACCGGCTTCGCCATGCGCGGCGGCCATACCGATACCCACCATGACGGCTGGGGCATCGCCTTTTTCGAAGGCGCCGGCGTGCGCCATTTCGTCGACCACCAGGCGGCCATCGCCTCGCCAGTGGCCGAACTGATC
The DNA here is from genome assembly GCF_013372745.1 of Janthinobacterium sp. BJB401. Classification (NCBI taxonomy): domain Bacteria; kingdom Pseudomonadati; phylum Pseudomonadota; class Betaproteobacteria; order Burkholderiales; family Oxalobacteraceae; genus Janthinobacterium; species Janthinobacterium sp. BJB401. Next base: position 48,092 of record NZ_JABXFH010000018.1, read on the forward strand.
AAGCGCTACCCGATCAAGTCGCGCAATGTCATCGCGCATATCCGCAAGGCCACGCAAGGCCAGGTGGCGCTGGAAAACTGCCACCCCTTCGTGCGCGAACTGTGGGGCCGCTACTGGGTCTTTGCCCACAATGGCGATTTGAAGGAATTCCATCCCGTGCTGACGGGCAGTTACCGCCCCGTCGGCTGCACCGACAGCGAACTGGCTTTCTGCTACCTGCTGCAGGAATTGCACGCGCGCTTTGGCGACGCTCCGCCGGCCTTGCCGCAACTGCATGCGGCCCTGGGGGAGTTGTTGCCCAGCATCGCTGCCCACGGCACCTTCAACATGATGCTGTCGAGCGGCGAGGCGCTGTTTGCCCATTGCTCGACCAGCTTGCACTATCTGGTGCGACAACATCCGTTTCCAACTGCTAAACTCTCCGATGAAGACCTGAGCGTGGACTTTTCCCAGGTCACGACACCGCAGGACAGAGTGGCCGTGATCGTTACCCAGCCGCTGACGACAAATGAGCAATGGACGGCGTTTGCGCCGGGCGAGTTGAAATTATTTGTCGACGGGATGGTGCAAGACACGCCAGTGCCCTAATTTGTTGACGACAATAAACTGGATTGCTGCCAAAATACCCACAGCGCGGGCGGAATTCAGCTAAAGTATTGTCAATAGTGAACCTTGATACGGGCGCGGCGCGGCCGGTGTCACTCGACGTGATTGATGAAGAGTTAATGATCGATATTTCCAGCAACGACATCACCCCGAAACCCTTGCGCGTGCGCGAGTTCTATCTGGGGCGACAACCTATTCTTGACCGCAATCAAGCCCTGTTTGGCTATGAGTTGCTATTCCGCAACGCTCCGGTCGGTCCCGCCAACATTACCAGCGACCTGTCCGCCACGGCGTCCGTCATCGCCCACGCTTCCCAGCTGGGCATGGAAAAGGTCATCGGCGACGCGCTCGGTTTCGTCAACGTCGATGCCGACGTGATCATGAGCGACATCTTCGTCTTCCTGCCGCGTGAAAAAGTGGTGCTGGAAATCGTCGAATCGATGCCCGTCACGCCGGAAGTGCGCGCGCGCATCAGTGAACTGGTGGGCCATGGCTTCACCTTTGCGCTGGAAAACGTCGTCTCCGACACGGCGCAAGTGCAGGAACTGCTGCCGCTGGTGCAATACGTCAAGATGGACATGAGCACGGTCGATCCGAAAGTGCTGGCGGCCCTGGCGCCCCGTTTCAAGCAGGAAAACAAGAAACTGGTGGCGGAAAAGGTCGAGACGCGCGAAGAATTCAAATCGGGCCTGGACCTGGGCTTCGATTACTTCCAGGGTTATTACTTTGCCAAGCCCGCCATCATGACGGGCAAGAAGCTGTCGCCGTCGCAACTGGCCGTCATGGAACTGATGACACTGGTGACGTCCGACGCCGACAATATGGACATCGAGCGCGCCATCAAGCGCGACGTGTCGCTGGCCCTGAACCTGCTGCGCCTGGTCAATACGCCGGCCGTGGGCGCGCGCCAGCGCATCGATTCGCTGAGCCAGGCCGTCACCGTGCTGGGCCGCCGCCAATTGCAGCGCTGGCTGCAAATCATGCTGTATGCGGAGCCAAGCAAGCGCGGTCATAGCATGACGCCGCTGCTGATGCTGGCCACCACGCGCGGCCGTTTGCTGGAATTGCTTGCGCATAAACTGCGCCCCAACCACGCCCATTCGGCCGATATCGCCTTTACGGTCGGCATCATGTCGCTGATGGATACCCTGTTCGGCGTGCCGATGTCGGAAATCCTCAGCCAGATCGAAGTCATCGACGAAGTGGCCGAAGCGCTGCTGTCGCGCGAAGGTTTCTATGGCGACCTGCTGCGCCTGGCCGAATGCATCGAGCGCATCGAAGACATGGAAGGCGAGATCGTGCCAACCCTGCGCGACCTGGCCATGTCGCCGGACGACCTGGTGGAGCTGGAAATGGCCGCCTACGAATGGAGCGATAACGTTGTAAGGTATGCGCTGTAGGTCGGATTAGCGCGGCCGCCAGGCCACGCGTAATCCGACAACATTGTTGGCGATGACTGTGGTGTCGGATTACGCGCAAGCGCTAATCCGACCTACGCGACCCGTCCAAAAAAACAGCCCTGCACGGCGTCGCCGTGACAGGGCTTTTTTGCGCCGCTACGCCGCCGCACCTGGCCAGTGCTTGTGCAGCTCGGGGTCGGTGCGCAATTCCCACAGGGCCAGCACGACGACGGCGATACCGACGATCAGCTCGTTCCACATGACGACGGGCTGATCGGCCAGCCGCAGCACCCACGGCGAGGCCGCCACCCACACGCCCACCAGCAGGTTGACGACGACGGCCCAGAAATAGGTCTTGTACAGGTCGAAGGCGGCCAGACCGGCGATCACCAGGCCCGAGACAAAGGCGTTGATCATCTGCGGTGACCCCTCGGGGTAGGAAAAGGCCCAGGGCGAGACGACGAGCCACAGGCCCAGCAACAGGATCACCTGATCCTGCCAGCGTTTCAGTTTGAAGTTGCTTGCCATATTACCTCCTTGCCAATTGAGAACGGGCCGGAGCGGGCATGCAGCATGCCGGCCGGCATACTGCGTTAGTGCGCTGCGGCGCGCGAAAAGTTCCGCGCGCCTTCTCACCGCTTATGACAGGTTCGGCGACAGCCAGCGTTCCACGTCCTCGATATTGGCGCCACGGCGCTTGGCCATGTCTTCCACCTGGTCCATGCCGATCTTGCCGACGACGAAGTATTTCGATTCCGGGTGGGCAAAATAGAAGCCGGACACGGCCGCGCCGGGGAACATGGCGTACGATTCCGTCAGCTGCATGCCGATTTCCTCGGCCTGCATGACCTCGAACATCTGTTTCTTGACCGTGTGCTCGGGGCACGCGGGGTAGCCTGGCGCCGGGCGGATGCCGACATATTTCTCGGCGATCATGTCGTCGTTGCCCAGGTGTTCATCCGGCACATAGCCCCACAAATCCTTGCGTACGCGCTCGTGCAGGTATTCGGCAAACGCCTCGGCCAGGCGGTCGGCCAGCGATTTGAGCATGATGGACGAGTAATCGTCGTGCGCATCCTCGAAGCGTTTTTCGTACTTTTCAATGCCCAGGCCGGACGTGACGGCGAACATGCCGATGTAATCTTTCACGCCCGATGCCTTCGGCGCAATGAAATCGGCCAGGCACTGGTTTGGACGCTGCACGCCGTCGACCACGGGTTTGACGCCCTGCTGGCGCATGCCGTAGTAGGTGAACGCCACGCTACTGCGCGTATCGTCCGTGTACACCTCGATATCGTCGTCATTGACGCTGTTGGCCGGCAGCAAGGACACGACGCCATTGGCCGTCAGCCAGCGTCCGTCGATGAGCTTTTTCAGCAAGGCCTGGCCTTCCGCGTACACCTTGGTGGCCGCGTCGCCCACCACTTCATCCGTCAAAATGGCGGGGAAGGGGCCAGCCAGGTCCCAGGTCTGGAAGAACGGGCCCCAGTCGATATAGTTGGCCAGGGTGGCCAGGTCGACATTTTTAAACAGGCGGCGGCCGATGAACTTTGGTTTCACGGGCGTGCAGGCGCCGTCGAAAGGCACGACCATCCGGTTGGCACGCGCTTGCGCCAGCGGCAGGATGGGCAGGGCCTTCTTGTTGGCGTGCTGCTCGCGGATGCGCGCGTAGTCGAGTTCGATGTCTTCCACGTACTTGTCGCGCTGTTCCGGCGTCAACAGCGACTGCGCCACGGACACGGAACGCGAGGCATCCGGCACGTAGATCACGGGGCCTTCGTAGTTATGCGCGATTTTCACGGCCGTGTGGGCGCGGCTGGTGGTGGCGCCGCCGATCAGCAGGGGAATCTTGAGCATGCGGAAATGTTCGTCGCGCTGCATTTCCTTGGCGACATACGCCATTTCTTCCAGGGACGGCGTGATCAGGCCAGACAGACCAATGATGTCGGCGTTTTCCACCTTGGCGCGGGCCAGGATTTCCGAGCACGGCACCATCACGCCCATGTTCACCACTTCGAAGTTATTGCATTGCAGAACGACGGTCACGATGTTCTTGCCGATGTCATGCACGTCGCCTTTCACGGTCGCCATGATGATCTTGCCCTTCGGCTTGGCGACGATACCCGTGCGCTTTTCTTCCAGCAGCTTTTCTTCCTCGATAAACGGGATCAAGTGGGCCACGGCCTGTTTCATCACGCGCGCCGATTTCACCACTTGCGGCAGGAACATCTTGCCCTGGCCAAACAGGTCGCCGACCACGTCCATGCCGGCCATCAGCGGCCCCTCGATCACGTGGATCGGGCGCCCGCCATTGTGCAGCAGCTCCTGGCGCGCTTCTTCCGTGTCTTCCACGATGAATTGCGTGATGCCGTGCACCAGCGCATGCGACAGGCGCGCCTGCACCGTGCCTTCGCGCCAGGCCAGGGTTTGCGCCTCGGCCTTGCCGCCCGCCTTCAGGGTGCCGGCAAATTCGATCATGCGCTCGGTCGAGTCTTCGCGGCGGTTCAGCACCACGTCTTCCACGCGCTCGCGCAATTCCGGGTCCAGGTTGTCGTAGACGCCCACCATGCCGGCGTTGACGATGCCCATGGTCATGCCGGCCTTGATGGCGTGGTACAGGAAGACCGTGTGGATGGCTTCGCGGGCGGGATCGTTGCCGCGAAAACTGAAGGACACGTTCGATACGCCGCCCGAGATCTTCGCGTACGGCAAGTTTTCCTTGATCCAGCGCGTGGCGTTGATGAAGTCGACGGCGTAGTTGTTGTGCTCTTCGATGCCGGTGGCGACGGCAAAGATGTTCGGGTCGAAAATGATGTCTTCCGGCGGGAAGTCCAGCGCGTCGATCAGCAGCTGATACGCGCGCGCGCAAATCTCGATCTTGCGCTCGAAGGTGTCGGCCTGGCCCTTCTCATCGAAGGCCATGACGATGACGGCCGCGCCATAGCGGCGGCACAGTTTCGCCTGGCGCAGGAATTCCTCTTCGCCTTCCTTCATGGAAATCGAGTTGACGATGGCCTTGCCCTGCACGCATTTCAGGCCCGCTTCGATGACCGACCATTTCGACGAGTCGACCATGATGGGCACGCGCGAAATATCGGGTTCCGAGGCGATCAGGTTCAAAAAGCGCGTCATGGCGGCCAGCGAATCGAGCATCGCTTCATCCATGTTGATGTCGATCACTTGCGCGCCGTTTTCCACTTGCTGGCGCGCCACGGACAGGGCTTCGTCGTATTGCTCGTTGAGAATCATGCGCGCGAACGCTTTCGAACCCGTGACGTTGGTGCGCTCGCCCACGTTGACGAACAGCGACTCGTCATTGACGACGAACGGTTCCAGGCCCGCCAGGCGCAAGTCGTGCGATGGCGCCGGTACGGTGCGCGGGGTGTTTTTCGACAGCAATGCGCCGATGGCGGCGATGTGCTCGGGCGTGGTGCCGCAGCAGCCGCCCGCCATGTTCAAAAAGCCCGCGTCGGCAAATTCGCGCAGCAGGGCGGACGTGTCGGCTGGCAACTCGTCAAAGCCCGTGTCGCTCATGGGGTTGGGCAAGCCCGCGTTCGGGTAGATGCAGACGAAAGTGTCGGCGATCTTGGCCAGCTCTTCCGCGTACGGACGCATCAGGGCGGCGCCCAGCGCGCAGTTCAGGCCGATGGTCAGCGGTTTTGCGTGGCGCACGGAATTCCAGAAGGCGGGCACGGTCTGGCCCGACAGGATGCGTCCCGACGCATCCGTGACGGTGCCGGAAATCATCAAGGGCAGGCGCACGACGGTCGGGTTTTGCTCGTAGAACAGGTCGATGGCGAACAGGGCCGCCTTGCAGTTGAGGGTATCGAAAATGGTTTCCACCAGCAGCACGTCGGCGCCGCCTTCCACCAGGCCCTGCGTCTGCTGCAGGTAGGCGGCCACCAGCTGGTCGAAACTGACGTTGCGCGCGGCCGGGTCGTTCACGTCGGGCGAGATCGACGCCGTCTTCGGCGTGGGCCCGAGGGCGCCGGCGACGAAGCGCGGCTTGTGCGGGGTGGAATACTTGTCGCAGGCGGCGCGCGCCAGTTTTGCCGCCTGCACGTTCATTTCATAGGCCAGGTGGGCCATGTGGTAATCGTCTTGCGCGATGGTCGTGGCGCCGAAGGTATTCGTTTCGATCAGGTCGGCGCCGGCCGCCAGGTAGCGCTCGTGGATTTCCTGGATGATGTGCGGCTGCGTCAGGGTCAGCAATTCATTATTGCCCTTGACGAACAGTTCGCGCGCGCCACTGTCGGCCGGCGCGGTGAAATCGATGAAGCGGCCGGCGGGGCCGCCACGGTACGCTTCTTCGTCGAGCTTGTATTGCTGGATGATCGTGCCCATCGCGCCGTCGAGAATCATGATCCGTCGCGCAAGAATGGCGCGCAAGGTGGCTTCGGTCGGGGACATGGCGGGGATCACGGTATCGTTCATTTCATGCTTTCAATAGGCAAACGGGCGGCGGCGCGGCGACAAGACAGGTACGAGGCGGATGCGGCCAGCAGGATCAGCTGACGGAGAGTGCCGGCCGGGTAGGGCAGGCAGAAGGTGGCAATCGCCTGATTTCACCGGGTCTAAAATTATACGGCATCAGGCTGCTTTGGTTTTAAGCAAAAGCGGCCGTTCGCCCCACGGCAGGCGTGGTTGCAACACATTGCAACACATCGCCCTCCGCCACGCCAGCTTCTGAAAATTACATTCCTGAAAATCTTACTCAAAACGTTAATTTTTCCGCCAAAGTTGGCAGGGAGATACTGCTCTCTAGACTGTGGAAAAATTTCCACATTATTTGCGCCATATCCGCATATTTTTAATGAGCCGAATAGCAATAGCTGCAAAGGAAAGTAATTTCGATTTAAGTCAATACAGAGTGAAGCCAATAATGCTCAAAATAAAATTTGCCAAGACGATATTTTAATTATTATCAAAACCAATTGAATCAAAAGCATTAATAGTTGTCTTTAGGAATCGAATTAACCCATAATATTGGTTCTTCGAAAATAAATTCTCACCAAAAGTCACCAATATGTCACATTTATCTCGTGTCCTCCCCGGCATCGCGCTGCATCAACATGGTTGCCAGCCATGAAAAACCATTTGCTTGTAGCATTGTTTGTCATGCTGGGCCTGTCCGCCTGCGGCGGCGGGGGCGGTGGTGGTGGCGACACGGTGGTGGCGACCACCTCGGGTACGCCCGTCCTGATTCCCGCCGTGACGGCCGTCTCGGCGGCGAATGTCGCCATCGGTGGCAGCCTGGTGGTGACGGGCACGAATCTGAGCCGTGTGACGGCTTTCCAGGTGGGTGGCGTGAACGTTGCCGCCAGTGCCAGCAGCGACACCAGCGTGACTCTGGCCATGCCGGGCGTGCCCGTCACGGGCGCCTTGAGCCTGGTCAGCGCCAGCGGCACGGCGGCCACCAGCTATAACGTCACTGTGTACCTGCCATTGAGCGTGGGCAGCGTCGCACCGGCGACGGGCGGTGTCGGTTCCAGCGTGACGATCACGGGCGCCGGCATGGGCGCCGTGACGGCGGTACAGTTTGGCAATGGCGCGGCGGCAACGCCGCAAAGCCAGACGGCCAGCAGCGTGACGGTGGTAGTGCCTGCGGGCGCCGCGACTGGCGCGCTGACGGTGCGCGGCCCCTACAACGATGTCGCCAGCGGCGACGCGTACACGGTCCTGGCCAGCGTGGCGGTGACGTCGATCTCGTCGGTCGTCAACGGCACGACCTTGTCGGTGACGTTGCAGGGCAGCAATCTCGATCAGGTCAGCTCGGCTTCGGTGGGCAATACGCCTGCCGTCATCGTCAGCGCCAGCGCCAGCCAGCTGCTGCTGTCCGCGCCAGCCTCGGCAACGGGCAACGTGATGTTGTCGGCCGCGTCGCGCATCGCCGTGAATGCGGGCACGGTGTCGGCCTTTACCTTGGGCAGTATTGATTTCGCGCAAGTACTGAATTTGAACGCCAGCAATACAGCCTTGCGCCTGACGCGCGGCAAGCCGGCCGCCGTGCGCGTGTCCGTGCTGGGCGCGCAAGTGGGCCAGACCAGCCCGGCTGTCACCTTGAATGCGACGGCCGCCAATGGCAGCAATCTGGGCAGCATCGCGATGACGGGGCCGGCGCTCTTGCCGGCGACGAAGAACGATGACAGTTTCAATGGCAACTTCAGTGCCGTCCTGCCTTCCGGCTGGATCTTGCCCGGCGTGCGCGTGCGCGTGACGGCTGTCGGCAATGATGGCGTGCAAGTGAGCCAGGAAGCGGCGCCTGCGGTGGCCAGCCTGGCCAAAATTCGTCTGGTGCTCGTGCCCTTGAGCACCGATGATGGCGTGGCGCAACTGCCTGACGCCGAGGTGATCCGCGCCGCGCTGCTGCGCGTGTATCCGTATGCGACGGAAAATATCAGCATCACGACGCGCACTGCGCTGAGCATGCCAGGCAGCAGCACGGCCGACAGCTGGTGGAGCGATACCCTGGGCAAGCTGGAAAACCAGCGCGCGCTGGAAGACAGCGGCGCCTATTATTATGGTTTCGTGCCGAAGATGTCCGTCAACAACGCCGCCGGCCTGGCCTATATCAACCAGCGCAGCAGCGGCAGCGACTTCACGTCGGCCATCGGCCTCGATGCCAGTTCCAACCGCATCGCAGCGGTCGACCCCTTCGGCAATCAATGGCCTCTATGGCTGACCACGCTCGTGCATGAGCTGGGCCACAACCACTCGCTGCAGCACGTAGCCTGCGGCGGTCCAGCCAATGCGGCTCCCGACTACCCGTATGCCAATGGCGATCTGGGTCCGCAAGCGCTGTACAACAGCAACTACGCGGGCAGCATCGGCCAGCTGAGCAAGGCAGTCTATGGCAGCACGCCGATGAAGGACGTGATGAGCTATTGCAGCGGCGCCTGGTTCTCCGACTACAGCTATGCGCGGGTGCAGCAATTCCTGGAAAAACGCAGCACGCAAGTTACGGGCAGCAATGTGCTGGCCGCCAGCATGTCCGTGGCCGAGAATGGCTATCTGACGATTTCCGGCCGCATCACGCCATCGGGCGTGGGTCTGCGTCCCGCCGTTGCTTCGTCGGTGCGCATCGGCGTCGCTGCCAGTGGCAGCGGCCATGCTTATACCTTGCGCGTGCTGACGGCGTCGGGGCAGACTATCGACTTGCCCTTCGATGCCGTCTCCGTGGCCGACCATGGCGGTAACGCCATGAGCCATTTCCGCGTCAGCTTCGCCAACCCGGGCGATATCAGCGACGTGCAAGTGCTGCAAAACGGCAAGGCTTTAGCCAAGCTGGAGCGCCCGGCGCGCCGCAGCAAGGTCGCCGCCAACGATGCCACGTTCGATGCGACACAAAGCGGCGGCAAGCTGGCGCTGGTCTGGAATGCCCAGTCGGAACCGTATGCCGCCGTGCTGTACGTGGCCGCCGATGGCCGCAAGACGGTGGTCGCCACTGACTTGACGGGTGGCAAAGCCAGCGTCGACGTGAGCGCCTTGCCGGCCGGCGGCCGTTTCGAGGTCAGCCTGTCGTCGTCCGTGGGCGCACGCCTGATGAAGGTGCAGCGCCGCTAAGCCAGGGCGCTGGATGCAACAAGGGCTTGCCGCGGCAAGCCCTTTTTTTATGTGCGCAGCATTCGTGCGCAAACTGCACAAATCCTGTGCCGCGCGCAGGCTGCCATTTCTCATCCCGCCTGCCTAGAATGGGACTTCATCCACTTGCGGAGCATCCCATGCCCATCCTGAACCTGCGTTTGTCCACCGCGCCCGATGCGCGCCAGTCGGCCGCCATCGCCGCCACCCTGAGCCAATTGACGGCGCAGCTGTTGCACAAGGCGCCCGAACTGACGTCGGTGGCGATCAGCCATCTTGACGCGGCGCACTGGTTTGTCGGCGGGCCATCCTTGCAAGCGCAAGGCAAGGCCAGTTTTTTCCTCGATATCCTGATCAGCGATGAAACGAATACGGCCGCCGAAAAGGCCGCGTATATCGCTGCCGTGTTCGCCGCCATGCGGGAGTATCTCGGTGCCTTGCATGACGTCAGCTACATCCACGTGCATGACGCGCGCCAGGCGGCCTGGGGCTACGGCGGCTTGACGCAGCAGTTCCGCGCCGTGCGCAAGGTGCTGCAGCAGCCGTAATCAATCCCAGCGGCGATCTTGATAGTGTTGCACGGCAAAATCGATGAAGGCCCTGACCTTGGGCGACAGCTGGCGGCTGTGCGGATACAGCGCGTACAGGGTGCGTGGACGCAAGGTGTAGCCGGGTAGCACTTCCACCAGCTGGCCGCTGCGCAGCGCGTCGCGCACGATGAAGGCGGCCGCGCCGGCAATCCCCATGCCGCCCACGGCCGCTTCGCGCAAGGCGACGCTGGTATTGGCTTGCAGGCTGCCGCGCACGGCCACCTTGTGCGCGGCGCCGTCGTTATCCGTGAACGACCACTCCGCCGGCTTGTCGCCGGAGGTGTACATCAGGCAATTGTGCTGCGCCAGCTCTTGCGGCGTGGCCGGATGGCCATGGCGCGCCAGGTAGGCGGGCGCGGCGACGGCCACCGTGCGGCTGCTGGCCAGCTGGCGCGCCACCAAGGTGGAATCGGGCAAGCCGCGCGCCAGGCGCAGTGCCACATCGAAGCCATCGTCGATCAGGTCGACGATGCGGTCATTGCAGACGAGGTCGATGTGGATGTGCGGGTATTGGCGGCTGAAATCGGGCAGCCAGGCGGCCAGTTCCAGTGTGCCGAAAGCCATCGGCGCATTGATGCGCAGGCTGCCGGACGGCTGCGCCTGGTGCATGGCGACGGCGCGGTCGGCCGCGTCAAGGGCGTCGAGGATGTCGCGGCTGGCCAGGTAGTATTCCTGGCCGGCGGCCGTCAGGGCGAAGCGGCGCGTGGTGCGGTTGAGCAGCTGGGCGCCCAGCTGGCTTTCCAGCTGGCGGATCTGGCGCGAGACGATGGAGTGGGAAATGCCCAGCGCGGCACCCGCGGCCGTGAAGCTGCCCAGTTCCACGACGCGGCGCAGGGCGCGCAGGGCGGTCAGCTGGTCCATGGGCGCGTGTTGCGGGTATCGGTTACTAATTAAACGAAGCGCTTGCCGTCGAGGGGGAAGCCCTTGATGAATTCGGCCGCGGGCAAACGCTTGCCGCCCGGTTTTTGCAGTTCCGTCAGGCGCAGCGACCCATTGCCGCAAGCGACGACGATGCCGTGCTGGGCGTCGGCCGCCAGCACCTGGCCGGGCGCTTCCTTGCTGTCCGCTTCGATTACCTCGGCGGCCCAGATCTTGACGGTGGTGCCATCGACCTGGCCGCAGGCGCCGGGAAACGGATTGAAGGCGCGGATTTTCAGGCCCAGTTCCAGCGCCGGCAAGCTGAAATCGAGCGCCGCTTCTTCCTTGGCGATTTTCGCCGCGTAGGTCACGCCCGCCTCCGGCTGCGGCACGGCTTCGAGCGGCTGCTGCTGCATCTTGCGCAGGGTTTCGACGATCATCTTGCCGCCCAGGGCGGCCAGCTTGTCGTGCAGGGTGGCGGTGGAGTCGCCCGCTTCGATGGGCGTGCGCTCGATGGCCAGCATCGGCCCCGTATCGAGGCCTTCTTCCATCTGCATGATGGTCACGCCCGTTTCATCGTCACCGGCTTCGATGGCGCGGTGGATGGGCGCGGCGCCGCGCCAGCGCGGCAGCAAGGAACCGTGGATATTGATGCAGGGTTTGATGTCGAGCGTGCTGCGCGGCAAGATCAAGCCGTAGGCCGCCACCACCATGACATCGTAGTCCGTGGCCAGCAGGCGCTCGTGGGCCGCCTTCGCTTCGGCGGCGCGCTGCGGGTCCTTGCTGTCCATGCGCAGGGACAAGGGCTGCAGCACCTCGATGCCGTGCTGCTGTGCGTACTGCTTGACGGCCGAGGCGTGCAATTGCATGCCGCGTCCGGCAGGGCGGTCGGGCTGGGTCAGCACCAGCGGAATCTCGAATCCCGCTTCGTGCAAGTCTTTCAGAGCCGTGGCGGCGAATTCAGGCGTGCCTGCGAAGATCACTTTCATATGGTTCCTTGACGTGAGGTGCGCAGGCCCGCGCCCGAGGGCGCCAGGCTGGCGTGGTAAGACGACTACTGTTGCTGCTTAGTCTATCAGCAGTAGCTTAGAAACGGCGGTTCTGTGCACGCAAGCTGGCTTCGCGCTCGAGACCACGGATTTCCTTGATCATCTTGGTCTTGATGCGGTTGCGCTTGAGCGGCGACAGGTATTCGACGAATACCTTGCCCAGCAAGTGATCCATCTCATGCTGGATGCAGACGGCCAGCAAGCCATCGGCTTCCAGTTCGAACTGCTTGCCGTGGCGGTCCTGGGCGCGCACCTTGATGCGGGCCGGGCGCTCGACGCCATCGTAGACGCCAGGTACGGACAGACAGCCTTCGTCGTAGACCTGCTTTTCCTCGCTGGCCCAGGTGATTTCCGGGTTGACGAACACTTGCAGCTGGTTTTTCTCTTCGGTGGTGTCGATCACCATCATCTGGATATGTTCGTCCACTTGCGACGCGGCCAGACCGACGCCTGGGGCGTCGTACATGGTTTCAGCCATGTCGTCGATCAGGGTTTGCAGGCGCGCGTCAAATTCGGTGACGGGCTTGGCGATCGTGTGCAGGCGCGGATCGGGGTAACGCAGGATATTTAATATGGACATACGGATTCGACTGGTTAAGGTGGGCGCCGGTGCGCCGGATTATTCATGCCTGGGCCATGCGAACGATGGCAGGGCTATTTTATTTTTGAGTACGCTACGGTTGGGCGCGTGTGGCGCAACGGCGCGGCAGATGCGTTTGCCAGTGCGCTATTCGTTTGCTGCAAAGGGAAATTTTATCACAGACGCCCCTTTCCCTGTGGACGGCGGGCCGTTTTGCACGGCCATTGCACGCATTGTTGCGCGCGTCGGTATCGCGTGCGCGCCATGGCGCTAGCATGGAATGGCACCGTACACAGCGAGGTTGTCATGCATGCAATTGCAACGACGGCAGACACGGCCACGGAACTGGCGGGCTGGCTGCGCCTGCAGCACCTGCCCGGCGTGGGTCCCGTGGCGGCGCGCGCCTTGCTGGCCCGCTTCGGCTTGCCGCCGGCCATCTTCGCCGCATCATTCGAGGCCTTGCGCGAAGTGGTACCGGCCAGCGTGGCGCGCGCCATCGCGCAGCCGCCCAAGCCGGTGGCCAACAGCCAGCTCGAACTCACCCTGCAATGGCTGCAGCGGCCCGGCAACGCCGTGCTGACCCTGGCCGATGCCGCGTATCCGCCCCTGCTGCTGGAAATCGCCGATCCGCCGCTCTTGTTATATGTACGGGGGCGGGCCGAACTGCTGTCGCGTCCCGGTGTGGCCATCATCGGCAGCCGCAATGCCAGCGCGCAAGGCATGCAGAATGCGGCAGCCTTTGCGCAAGCCCTCAGCGCGGCAGGCTTGACCATTATTTCCGGGCTGGCGCTGGGCATCGACACGCACGCGCACGAGGGCGGTTTGCGCGGCGCGGGCGGCACGGTGGCCGTGATCGGCACGGGCGCCGATCTGGTGTATCCGCGACGTAACCTTGATCTGGCGCAAAGAATCGCCGAACAAGGCTGCATCGTCAGCGAGTATGCGCTGGGTTTGCCGGCCATGCCAGGTAACTTTCCGCGCCGCAATCGCCTGATCAGCGGCCTGGCGCGCGGCGTGCTGGTGATCGAGGCGGCCGCGCAATCGGGTTCATTGATCACGGCGCGCCTGGCCGGCGAGCAGGGGCGCGACGTATATGCCTTGCCCGGTTCCATCCATGCGACGTTGGCCAAGGGTTGCCATGCACTCATCAAGCAGGGCGCCAAGCTGGTCGAGTCGGCGGACGATGTGCTGCAGGAACTGCAATGGCTGGGCGGCGTTCCCCACGTGCCGCCAACGGTGGAAGACGAACCGCCGCTGCTGGCCGCGCTGGGCCACGATCCCCTCGACGCCGATACCCTGGCCGCGCGCAGCGGTCTGGCCATGGGCGCGCTGATGGGCGAATTGCTGGCGCTGGAGCTGGCGGGCCGGGTGGAACGCTTGCCGGGAGGACTGTTTCAACGCTGCAAATGACAGCTAGGCACTTGTGTGGCGGCCTTGCCGCACGGGCGCGCTTTGTCTGTGCACACCCTTGTGTCTTAGCGAACTTAGCTGCTAGAGTAGAGCCATGTTCGATATCCTGGTGTACCTCTACGAGACTTACTATCGCCCCGATGCCTGCCCCGAGCCGGCGGTCCTGGCGCGCAAACTGTCGGCCGTCGGTTTCGACGACGTGGAGATTTCCGAGGCGCTCGTCTGGCTGACGGACTTGAACGCCATGGCCGGCGTCGAACAGACCCTGACGGCCAGTTCCACGGGCACGCGCTTCTATGTGCAGCAGGAAAGCGACGTGCTGGGCACGGCCGCCATCGGCTTCATCCAGTTCCTCGAAAGCGCCAAAGTGCTCTCGCCCTTGCAGCGCGAAATCGTCATCGAACGGGCGCTGGCGCTCGACGAGGCGCCCGTGTCGCTGGGCAAGCTGAAAGTCATCGTGCTGATGCTGCTGTGGAGCCAGGGCAAGGAACCGGACGCCCTGATGTTCGACGACTTGTTTGTCGACGATGAAGATCTTCCCCCGCGCCTGCTGCACTAGTTTCTACACCCCCCCCGCCGCACCTGGCGCCGCTGCCGCGCCATCTCCCTTACTATATGCTGCGGCACCGCGCACGCCAGACCATTCTGTTTGCGCCTGCGCATTCTTGCTTGCAGATAACTTGCCGAATTCTTCAATAGGCGCTTATCATTGGCCGCTTGACAAGACCACAAGTCACAAGGCCTTGCGCAGACAAAAGCGTCGGCGCCTGGCAATGCACTGTATGATGCGCATGCTGAAACTATCCTAGAGCATTTTTCGAGACTAAAAAATATGACAAAAACCCTCATCATCGCCGAGAAGCCTTCTGTCGCGAACGATATCGCGAAGACGCTTGGCGGCTTCACCAAGCACGATGAGTACTTTGAATCGGATGAATACGTCCTGTCGTCGGCGGTCGGCCACTTGCTGGAGATCGCCGTACCGGAAGAATTCGACGTGAAGCGCGGCAAATGGAGTTTCGCGCACTTGCCGATGATTCCACCGTATTTCGCGCTGAACCCGATCGCCAAGACGGAAGCGCGTCTCAAAGTATTAAACAAGCTGATCAAACGTAAAGACGTTACCACCCTCATCAACGCATGCGATGCGGGGCGCGAAGGCGAGCTGATTTTCCGCCTGATCGCGCAAAACGCGAAAGCCAAGCAACCGGTCAAGCGCCTGTGGCTGCAGTCGATGACGCCGGGCGCCATCCGCGACGGTTTCTCGCACCTGCGCAGCGACGAAGAAATGCTGCCGCTGGCGGACGCGGCCCGCTGCCGCTCGGAAGCCGATTGGTTGATCGGCATCAATGGCACGCGTGCCATGACGGCGTTCAATTCAAAAGAAGGCGGCTTTTACCTGACCACCGTGGGTCGCGTGCAAACGCCAACCCTGTCCATCGTCGTCGAACGCGAAGATAAAATTAAAAAATTCGTGCCGCGCGACTTCTGGGAAGTGCGCGCCGAATTCGTTTGCGCGGCCGGTATCTATGAAGGCCGCTGGCTGGACACGAAATTCAAGAAGGACGAGAACGATCCCGAGAAGCGCGCCGAGCGCCTGTGGAGCAAGACGGCTGCCGATTCGATCGCCACCGCCTGCCGCGGCCGCCAAGGCAATGTCACGGAAGAATCGAAACCGACCACCTCGATGGCGCCTGGCCTGTTCGACCTGACCAGCCTGCAGCGCGAAGCGAACTCGCGTTTCGGTTTCTCCGCTAAAAATACCCTGGGCCTGGCCCAGGCGCTGTATGAAAAGCACAAGGTGCTGACGTATCCGCGTACCGATTCGCGCCACCTGCCGGAAGACTACATGCCGACCGTGCTGCAGGCGCTGGAAACGGTCAAGGAAAACAGCAACTACCACCAGTTCGCCAAGCAGATCATCGACAAGGGCTGGGTCAAGCCGAACAAGCGCATCTTCGACAACACGAAGATCTCGGATCACTTCGCGATCATCCCGACGACGATCGCGCCAAAGAATTTGTCCGAGCCGGAACAGAAGTTGTACGACCTGGTCACGCGCCGCTTCATGGCCGTGTTCTTCCCGCCTGCGGAATTCCAGGTCACCACGCGCTACACGGAAGTGTCCGGCCATCAGTTCAAGACTGAAGGCAAGGTCATGACCAATCCGGGCTGGCTGGCCATCTACGGCAAGGAAGCCTCGACGGACGCCGACAAGGAAAGCAATGGCAACGGCAATCTGGTGCCAGTGGCCAAGGGCGAGAAAGTACAGACGGAAAGCGTCAACGCGAATGGCCTGGTGACGAAACCGCCTGCGCGCTTCACGGAGGCGACCTTGCTGTCGGCCATGGAAGGCGCCGGCAAGCTGATCGACGACGACGAGTTGCGCGATGCGATGGCTGGCAAGGGCCTCGGCACGCCAGCGACGCGCGCGGCCACCATCGAAGGCTTGCTGACGGAACGCTATCTGATCCGCGAAGGCCGCGAACTGATCCCGACGGCCAAGGCGTCGCAGCTGATGACCTTGTTGAAAGGCCTGGGCGTCAACGAATTGACGGCGCCGGAGTTGACGGGCGAGTGGGAATACAAGCTGTCGCAGATGGAAAAAGGCAAGATTTCGCGCGAAGAATTCATGCGCGAAATCGCGCAGATGACGCAAATCATCGTCAAGCGCGCCAAGGAATACGACAACGACACGATTCCCGGCGACTACGCGACCCTGGAAACGCCATGCCCGAATTGCAGCGGCGTGGTGAAGGAAAACTACCGTCGTTTCGCCTGCACCAAGTGCGAATTTTCGATGAGCAAGACGCCGGGTTCGCGCCAGTTCGAAATCGCCGAAGTGGAACAATTGCTGAAGGACCGCACCATCGGCCCGCTGCAAGGCTTCCGCTCGAAGATGGGCCGTCCGTTCGCCGCCATCCTGCGCATCGTGCGCGATGAAGAGATCAAGAACTTCAAGCTGGAATTCGATTTCGGCCAGAACGACGAGAGCGAAGATGGCGAAGGCGTCGATTTCACGGGCCAGACGCCCGTGGGACCTTGCCCCAAGTGCAATGCCGGCGTGTACGAAATGGGCCTGGCCTATGTATGCGAACACAGCATGGCCAAGCCGAAGACGTGCGACTTCCGCAGCGGCCGCATCATCTTGCAGCAGGAAATCTTGCCGGAACAAATGGCAAAACTGCTCAACGATGGCAAGACGGATTTGTTGCCTGGGTTCGTATCCCAGCGTACCCGTCGTCCGTTCAAGGCCTTCCTCGTGCGCGGCAAGGATGGCAAGGTGAGCTTCGAGTTTGAAGAGCGCAAGGCCAAGCCGGGCGCGAAGACGAAGGCGGCAGCCGTCGAGGCCGAAGGCGAAGAAGGCGCGGCGCCAGCGAAGAAAACGGCGGTCAAAAAGGCTGCCGTGAAGAAAGCGCCAGCGAAGAAAGCTGCGGCCGTGAAAAAGCCGGCCGCCAAGAAGGCGCCGGCGAAGAAAGCGGCAGCGGCGGAGTAATCTAGCCTCAGCCAGACAAAAGCCAGGGATGTCCCTGGCTTTTTTTACGTCCCGATTTTAGTTGGCGCTTAGTCCAGGTAGTCGGAATACTCGCGCTGCGCGTAGTTCTGCAAATTCGCCCACGGCTGCGCCTTGCTGACGGTCGGCTGCAGCTTGACGTCGACCCGGCGATAGAAGGTATTCGCGCGGTCGCCGCTTTCGATGACCAGGGGAATCTGCTTTTGCTCATCCCACAGGATGCGCTGGAACACGCCATTCTTTTCCACTTCGCGCCAGCGCGCGCCCGTCACGGTCGACGCCTGTTTCGACAGCGGCATGGCGGCCACCAGTTTCGGGTCCAGCAGGTAAAAACTGTTTTCCCAGGAGCCGTCGAAATTGACGTTTTCGTACTCGGCTTTGGGGATGGCGACGACGATTTTGTCATGCGCATCGATGTATTCCACGCGCACGGTATTCTTTTCCAGCATCACGTGGCGCGGGATCAGCACGGGATTGAAGTGCTTGTGTTCATGCTGCGTGGCCTTCAGCGCCACTTTCCTGTTGTCGCCGTGGTTGTGGCCCGCATGCGCATCGCTCGACGGCGCCAGCACGCGCTCGACCCACACGTGGCCGGGGCGGCGCAGCATCTTTTCTTCGTAGCGGCTCTCGCGCGTTACGCCTTCCGGCGTCAGGACACGGCTGTAATAGGTGATGCCCAGGTCCAGGTCGGCAGGAGCGGACGGCGTGGCGGTGGCGGCTTGCGCGCTGGCGGCAAAGCCGGCGGCGAGGAGGACGGCGATCAGGGACGATTTCATGGTGTTGCCTTTACGTGCAGAGGGGCGGAGGGCTTGCGCCATCCGCCCCGGTGGGGTTGCCGTGTTGATGTGGATCAGAAGCCGAACGCCGCCTTCAGCAAGTCAAACACCTTGGTGTTGTCCAGGGTGCCCTTGAAGGGTTTCGCGCCGGCGCCCGTGGCCAGCAGCTTGACGTCGCCGCCGCCGTGGGTTTCGCTGGCCAGACGCACGCCTGTTTCTTGCAGATAGTTGTCTTTCAGGGCCGTGGCGCTGTCGACGTTGCTGCGCAGGGCAGGGCGGTTCGGGCCATTGCCGAACACCAGGGTGGTGTAGGTATTGCCATCGGCATCCTTGCTCGGCTGGTTATCCTTGTAGCCGCGGTTGATGTCGAGGATATTGTTGCCGCGCTTGCCATAGCCGTTGAAGGCCAGGGTGTGGTCATGGTCGGCCGTGACGACGATCAGGGTATTGGCCAGGGTCGGATCGGTTTCCTTGATCTTGGCGATGGCGGCCTTGATGGCGTCGTCGAAGGCGATGGTGTCCGTCAGCGCGCGCTTGGCGTTGATGCCGTGCAAGGCGTGGTCGATGCGGCCGCCTTCAACCATCAGGAAATAGCCGTTCGCGTTTTTCGACAGCAAGTCGATGGCCTTGAGGGTCATTTCCGACAGGCTAGGCTGGGTCGCGCCTTCGCCCAGCGGTGGCGTGGCCGTGCGGTCCAGTTCATATTCCAGGTGGCTGCGGGTGCTGTACAGGCCGATGAATTTTTTCCCGCCAGGTGCCGCCGCCATTTCCGCTTTCGTCGCGGCCACGGTGTAGCCCTTGGCGGCAAATTCCGTCAGCAGGTTGCGGCCATCGGCGCGGCCATACTTGTTGCTTGCCGACCAAGGCGTGAAGTGGTTGCGGCCGCCGCCCATCAGCACGTCGACGCCATCGCCCAGCGCCGTGTTGTAGCCCGCGCCGCCTGGCGTCGCTTGCGCGGCGATCGCGTATTGCGCATTGCGGTTGCAGATGTGCGAGAACGTCGTCGCCGGCGTGGCGTGCGTCAGTTCCGTGGTGGTGATGGCGCCCACGGCCTTGCCCTTGGCTTTCGCCAGTTCCAGGATGGTTGGCGCGCTCTTGCCGCCGGCCGGGCAGTTGTCCACGCCCAGGTTGCCGTTGGCGTCGCGGCCGGGCTCTTTGGCGATCGTCTCCTGCGCCATCGAGATGACTTCATTGTTCATCTTGACGCCGGTCATGTAGGCGGCCATCGATGGCGCGCTGTCCGTCGTTTGCGCATCGTTCGAGAACGTCTTGATGCGCGCCGTACGCTCCAGCGTGTCCATCGTCAGGCTGCCGTCTTCGCCGTATTGGTAGATGCGCGACGCCGTCACGACGGACGGGCCCATGCCGTCGCCGAGGAAGAAGATGACGTTCTTGGCGTCGGCGGCGTAGGCGCTGGCAACGCTGGCAGCCACGAGCGTGGTCAACAGCGACAGTTTCAAGGCGGATTTCAATGCTGGTTTCATATGCTTGTCCAATTCTTGTCTCTTGGGGATTACAGACCGCCGGCCGTCTTGACCAGGCCGAATACTTTGGTGTTGTCGATGGTGCCCAGGAAGGTTTCCGAACCCTTGCCGATGGCGCCCAGGAAGACGTCGGTGCCACCGTGGGTTTCATTGCCGATGGCCGTGCGGATCACCGCTTCCTGATGGTAATTATTGGCGCTGGTGACGGTTTCATCGAGGCTGGCCATGGCGGCGCGGCTCGATTGCGTGCGGTTTTCGCCATTGCCGAAGCCGATGATCGAATACGGAGCACCGTCCAGGTCTTTTTCGACCGCGCCAGTGACGTAGTTCTTCACCACGCCCAGCACGCCAGGGTTGCCGGCAGCCGTCTTGCCCGTGCGCTTGGCGTAGCCGTTCAGTACCAGGGTGTGGTCATGGTCGGCCGTGACGACGATCAGGGTATTGGCCAGGGTCGGGTCGGTCAGCTTGGCTTTCTCGATGGCGGCCTTGATGGCGTTGTCGAACGCGACGGTGTCTTGCAGCGCTTTCTTGGCTGTCGTTTCGTGCAGCGCATGGTCGATGCGGCCGCCTTCGACCATCAGGAAGTAACCCTTCTTGTTCTTGGCCAATACGTCCATGGCCTTGGTGGTCATTTCCGCCAGGCTCGGTTCCTTGGCCGCATCGCGGTCCAGGTCGTAGCTCATGTGGCTG
Organism: Janthinobacterium sp. BJB401; assembly: GCF_013372745.1. NCBI lineage: Bacteria > Pseudomonadati > Pseudomonadota > Betaproteobacteria > Burkholderiales > Oxalobacteraceae > Janthinobacterium > Janthinobacterium sp. BJB401. The sequence goes on from NZ_JABXFH010000018.1 coordinate 68,630, forward strand.
GACGTGAACACGCCGAACAAACGCTCCGTCTTGGCCGCATCGACGGCCTTGAAGTCGGTGGCGTTGTTGGCGACCGTGTAGCTTTTGGCCTTCAGTTCGGCGACCAGGTCGCGCCCGTCGGAACGCTTGCCGCCATCCTTGAACGGCTTGAAGAATTGCGCGCCGCCGCCGAGGACCACGTCCAGGCCAGCGGTGCCCAGCGCGCTGTTGTAGCCGGTGCCGCCCGGTACCAGGGCCGCGGCGATATCGTTTTCCAGGTCGCGGTGGCAGATGTGCGAATAGGTCGCCGCTGGCGTGGCGTGCGTCACGCGCGCCGTGCTGACGACGCCGGCGGCAAAGCCCTTGGCCTTGGCCAGTTCCAGCAGGGTGGTGGCGGGCGTGCCGTTGCCGGTGCCGCATTTGTTGACCAGCTTGTTGCCGTTCGCATCCGTGCCCGGATCGATGGCGACCGTATTGGCCGACATCGAGATGACTTCATTGTTCATCTTGACGCCGGTCATGTAGGCGGCCATCGATGGCGCGCTGTCCGTCACTTGCGCGTCGTTCGAGAAGGTTTTCACGAAGGCCGTTTCCGGCAGGGTATCCATGGTCAGCGCACCTTCTTCGCCCACCGAATAGATGCGCGCGGCCGTCATGGTGGTCAGGCCCATGCCATCGCCGAGGAAGAAGATGACGTTTTTCGGTGGTGCTTCGACCACTGCCTCTTCTTTTTTTGCATCGCTGCCGCAGGCGGCCAGCATCAGGGTGATGGCGACGCTGCAGCCAGCGACGGAAATTTTTCTGCGTGTCATGTGGTTCATCCGGCTAGGTTGGAAAGAGCTGGCAAGATAACAATCCAATGTGACGCCATCATGACGCTGTGACACATTTGGCCACGCCGGTGCGCGTCCCCCGGTCGTGTTGTTTTAGCGCACGTCCTCGATAGAAAAGTACATCGTACCGCGTAAGGCCGCCGCTGCCCGCCTGTGAGCGCAGGGCTGGCCGCGAGGTGGTGGTGGGCAGTCGATATCTATATTCCGTAACAACACAGTATTTTGAAGAAATTTAGGACTAGTCTTATTTTCAATATAGGGGATGTGAGGAAAGATAGAACTGCAAGTGCTTTTTTCTTGCAATGCCGTTTTAACATCCGAAGAGTGGCATGAAAGTAAGTGATTTTCATGCTTCATGCAAAAGTGGGCGCTTAAATCATTCTTTGTAGGTCGACCATTTTAAATAAATTGATCAGTGCATCAGATGTAATTATATTTTAATGGTTTAAGTCTGATTTAAATTTTCGTTAATTTTATGGGATTACTCCTTCAAGTGAAGGTGTTAAAAAAGGATTAAAGATGCAAGTATTGACTATGGATGAAGTAATGATGGTGTCTGGCGGTGATCGTGGCGATGCAACTGCTGGAGGCGCTGTTAATGGTGCTGCGGCTGGTGCTGGCGCCAGTTATGCTATCGCACGTGGTGCTGGTTATGGTATGCGGGCCGGACTTGGTTTGGGCGCGTTAGGTATGATTGGTGGTGCTGTCATTGGTGGTGGAATTGGTTACATCGCTTATCGTATAGCAAACTAATATAATTAACGAAGTTGCACGGTGAGCATGCTGCAGGGCATGCTCATTTTAGGAGAAATAAATGATTGACAATGATTTAAAAAAACATAACATTTCAGGATTCGTTATATTCATTTTAATCATTGTATTTTCATCTGCTAGTCTTCCCGCTATATTTGGGAAAGCAGTCACGGTATCTCCGATGTTGATATTTGTAATGGTGATTCTTAGCAGCTTGCCACATTACATAAAGCCAAAAAATAAAAAAGTGGATGATGAGGCATTAATTTTTGGCAAGATTTTTTTTATAAATTTATCGATCTCTGCATTCCTTTCTATTTTGGCGATATTCATATATAAATTTGCACTTACATTTAATTAGATAGTTATAATTTTCTAACAGCGGGTTGAATAACTTGACGGAAAGTTAGCGGATGCAGCAGCAACCATCCCATGGCCAGGTAAATCATGTTTCCGACACGTCAATGCGCTGTTCGTAGTCGTGCACCAGGCGCCGGTAACGCATCAGCCACGCGAACGTTCGCTCGACCACCCAGCGCGTTGGCTGAACAGTGAAACCTTGCTGCCCCTGCAGGCGGCGCACGACTTCGACAGTAAAGTCGAGAAACGCGGCCTTGTCCATCAACTGTCTGCGATCGTATGCTGCATCCCCAAACAGATGATTTACCCATGGCCAGCGTTTGATCAAACCATCAAGCACCATCTGTGCACCAGTGGAGTCGGCAATGTCGGCTGGCGTCAAGTTGATCGCCAGCAAGCGGCCATCTGTGTGACTGCAGTGTGACTGCAATATGACGTTTGCGCCCGCTGAGTTTCTTGTTGGCGTCATAACCTCGTTCGCGCGCCGGGGGCCTTCACGCTCTGGCTATCGATAATGCCAGCACTTGGCAGCACCTCCCGCTCATTGCACAAGCGATCCCGCATCAGCGCCAAGTCATGAATGGTACGAAACAGCATGCGTCGCATCAGCCGCCGAAACCAGTAATAAACTGTCTGATACGGCGGGAAATCATTAGGCAGCATGCGCCACTCGCACCCGGATCGCAACATGTAACGCAGCGCATTGATCACTGCGCGCAAATCCGTCTTGCGAGGCCTTCCCGTCTTCGCTTGCTTTGGCAACAGCGGCGCGATCAGGCGCCACTCTTCATCTTTCACATCCGTGGGATAGCCACGTTTGAGTGCCGTCCTCACCTGCTGATGCCGGCTTCGATTCTCTTGCGTCCACATCGTCAATCGCTCCAAAACATCAGGATGCTTTGACCCGAAAGTTACTATGAAGTTTTTAAACCGTCACATGTACGCATTGATTAATTGATCAGACGCCGCGCACGCCGGACAATCTTGCTGACGCCGTCGAGTGCAACGAGCAGGTGCTGCTGATGTGGCATGGCGAACTGGCGGAGTAATGGCGGCATGCAGTGGCACGGCAGTTTTCATTCATCCGAATTAAGCAATAAACTATTGCGCTTTAACGGGTTTTTCTACCGAACCGAGCAACGTAAGATGCAGTCATCCTAATCATCTTGTGAAGGCAGATCATGTTCACCAAAACCATCAGCAGCGTTCTCGTTTCCACCGTGTTTGCCGTCGGCGCCGCCTCGGCCGCCGCCAGCGCCCCCCTGACCCTGGAAGTCTTCAACCCGGGCGAAGCGGCCATCTTTCCCGTCGCTTCTGTATTGGTTGCGGGCAAGCATGACGCCGTGCTGATCGATGCGCAGTTTTCGCGCGCCGAAGCGCAAAAGCTGGTGGAAAAGATTCGCGCCAGCGGCAAGAAACTGACGACGGTATATATCAGCCACAGCGATCCCGATTTTTACTTTGGTCTCGACGTGATCAAGGCGGCTTTCCCGCAGGCAAAGATCGTCGCCACGCCGGAAACGGTCGCGGAAATTCGCCGCAAGGCCGACGCCAAAGTCGCCTACTGGGGCCCTATCCTGAAAGACAATGCGCCGAAAAGCATCGTCATTCCGGAAGCGTTGACGGGCAAGCGCATCAGCCTGGAAGGCCAGTCGCTGGACATCGCCGGCCCGACGCCGGCGCGCACCTATGTGTGGATTCCATCGATCAAGGCCGTCGTCGGCGGCGTGGTGCTGTTTGGCAACTTGCACGTGTGGACGGCCGATACGCAAAGCCTGCAATCGCGCCAGGACTGGCTCAAGACCCTGGACGGCATCGCCGCCCTGAAACCCGTCACCGTCGTGCCGGGCCACTTCAAGGTCGGTTCGCCCCTGACGCCGGACAGCATCGGTTTTACGCGCGACTACCTGGTGACGTTTGAAGCGGAAACGGCCAAGGCCGCCAATTCGGCCGCCCTGATCGAGGCGATGAAAATGCGCTATCCGAAGCTGGGCCTCGATGGCGCTTTAGAGACCAGCGCGAAAGTGGCGAAGGGTGAGATGAAATGGTAAGCGGCAACCAGGAAACCGGCACGCCCACACTGCACTACATTTTCGACCCGCTGTGCGGCTGGTGCTACGGCGCCGCCCCGCTGGTCGAGGCGGCGCGCGCCGTGCCCGGCCTGACGGTGGCCTTCCACGGCGGCGGCATGATGACGGGCAGCAATCGCCGCCAGATCACGCCCGCATGGCGCGGCTATGTGCTGCCGCATGACCGGCGCATCGAGCAATTGTCAGGCCAGCCATTCGGCGATGCTTATATGAATGGCTTGCTGAACGACACGACGGCCATGATGGATTCCGAACCGCCGATCACGGCCATCCTGGCAGCGGAAGTCCTGGCTGGCAAGGGCCTGGACATGCTGCAGCGCGTGCAGCGCGCCCATTACGTGGACGGCTTGCGCATCGCCGACCTGCCCGTGCTGGTGACCCTGGCGCAAGAGCTGGGCCTGGATGGCGCCGCCTTCCAGGCCGAGTATGCGCGGCAGGCGGGCGCCGCCACACAGCGGCATATCGATGCCAGCCGCGCCTTGCTGGCGCAGGTGGGTGGGCAGGGCTTTCCCACCTTCGTGCTCGACGATGGCAGCGGGAAATTGTCCGTGATCGATATCGGCGGCTTCCTGGGCCAGCCGGCGAAGTTGCAGGCGCAGCTCGGCGGCGTGTGTGACGCCCAAGGTTGCGCATTGTAAATATCTATCGGATCGATAAAATCAATTAACTTTTCCTTTGCTGTTGACCTCGTTACACTAGTTCCATTAGTCAACAACGAAGGAAAAGCAGCCATGAGTCAACAGCCGCCATTCAGTACCGCCTCGGGCATTCCCGTCGCCGACAACCAGAACTCCATCAGTGCCGGCCCCCGTGGCCCGCTGCTGCTGCAAGACTTCCACCTGATCGAAAAACTCCAGCATTTCAACCGCGAGCGCATCCCTGAGCGCGTCGTGCACGCCAAAGGTTCGGGCGCCTACGGCACCTTTACCGTCACGCACGACATTTCGCGCTACACCAAGGCCAAATTGTTTGCTGAAGTGGGCAAGCAGACGGCCACCTTCGCGCGCTTTTCCACCGTCGGCGGCGAACGCGGCAGTGCAGACACGGAACGCGACCCGCGCGGTTTCGCCGTGCGTTTCTACACGGAAGAGGGCAACTGGGATTTGGTTGGCAACAACACGCCGATGTTCTTCATCAAGGACCCGATCAAGTTCCCCGATTTCGTCCACACGCAAAAGCGCGATCCGCAAAGCAACTTGAAATCGGCCGAAATGATGTTCGATTTCTGGAGCCATGCGCCGGAAAGCCTGCACCAAGTCACCATGCTGTTCTCGGACCGCGGCACGCCGGACGGCTACCGTCATATGGATGGCTTCGGCAGTCATACGTATAGCCTGATCAATGCCGACGGCCAGCGCGTGTACGTGAAATGGCACTTCAAGACGCGCCAGGGCATCAAGAATTTGCCTGCGGCGGAAGCGGGCCGCCTGGCCGGCGCCGATCCCGATTACGCCCAGCGCGACCTGTTCGGCGCCATCGAACGCGGCGATTTCCCCCAGTGGGAAGTCAAGCTGCAGGTGGCGACGCAGGAGCAACTCGATGCATGGGAGCAGCGCACGGGCTGGAACCCGTTCGACCTGACGAAAGTGTGGCCGCACGCGGACTTCCCGCTGCTGCCCGTGGGTATTTTCGAGCTGAACCGCAACCCGGACAATTACCACGCGGAAGTCGAGCAAGCTGCCTTTTCGCCGGCCAACGCCGTGCCCGGCATGGGTTACTCGCCGGACAAGATGCTGCAAGGCCGCTTGTTCGCCTACCATGACGCCCAGTTGTACCGCGTCGGCACGAATCACCAGCATCTGCCCGTGAATGCGGCCCGCTGCCCCTTCCACAACCAGCAGCGCGACGGCGGCATGGCGATTCACAATGGCGGCGCGGCGCGCAATTACGCCAACGTGGCGGCGGCGGGCACGCAGCCGCAAGGGCTGGGCCATGGTGAACCGGCGCTGGCGCTCGATGGGGGCGCGGCGCGCTACGATGGGCGCGGTGTGGAAGATGACTTTACGCAAGCTGGCAATCTGTTCCGCTTGATGTCTGACCAGGCGAAGCAAAACCTGTTCGACAACCTGGCAGGTCCGTTGAGCCAGGTGCGGCCGGAAACCTTGCAGCGTCAACTCGGCCACTTCGACCGGGCCGATGCGGCCTACGGCGCCGGCGTGCGCGCCGCCTTGCAGGCACGCGGCGTGACCGTGTAAGCGGATGTTGCAGGCGGAACAAGTGTGTTCCGCCTGTTGTTGATGCAGCACAAATTAGAATGGGATACCAAATATTGCCGTATGGACATATTTGCCTTCCATGCGTAGACTTGTTGGTCTGATGATCGCGCCGCCTTCCTGGCGGCGTCCTGACTAGAAAGTCTTGCAATATGAATATGGCGAAGCTGTCGGTGCATGGGGACGACCCCACGCTCAAATCCATTCTCGAAGTCTTGCCCACGGATCCGGAACGGCAATGGCGCAAGGGCGAGGCGAAGGGCGCGAATCGCGTGCATCTCGATTCCGGATTTGAAGTGCTGATCGCGCAGGCGCCGAAATCGCAAGTGTTGCCCTCGCGCATACGTAGCTATCTGGCCGAATGCCGTTCGCGCGGCGTCAGCTTCACGATGCCGCGCATCGTGGCCGAGCTGCAACTGGAACTGAACGGCGACGATACGCTCGACACGCCGCTGGACCTAAGCCTGGCCGACATGCAGCATCTGACGGAAATGGGCATCAGCCTGAGCCTGGTGACGCGCCGCGCCGCAGTCTGATGAGCGCCTGATATTCAAAAAAATGGCCACCTGTTCAGGGTGGCCATTTTTCGTCATGGTTCTTCGAGCTCGACGGTGACCATATTGTCGTCCGGCTTGCGGTCGATCAGCTTGTTGTCGGGATCGATGCCCGCCTTGCCGGGCCGGCTGCCGACGATGACGGTGTAGCTCGCCTCGCGCGCCGTCATGCGCAGGCGTTCGCGCAGCAGCGGATGGTCGTTCGCGTCGTCGACGCCGATCTCGATCCAGTCGTGCAGGGGTGCATCGTGTTCCTCTCCCTGTTCGCCCGCCGTCAATTTGCTGGCCTGCACCTTGACGGTGACGGCATACTTGCCATCGCTGCGTTTGGTGCCCGTGGCCGACAGGGCGCGATTGTCGAACAGCACGATTTTCTCGAACAGGTCGTCGATCAGGTAAGCCTGCTCGGGCGGCGTGACCAGGCGCAAGCCCTGTATTAGGGCCGTCACGCTGGCATACGGCGGGCCTTTCTGGCCATGGGTCTTGAGCAAGTCGCGCAGCACGCCGTTGACCTTGTCCTCGCCGATGATATCTTGCAGCAAGTACATGGCCAGGCTGCCTTTGTGGTAGTGGATGTAGGCCTGGTTTTCATTCTCGGCCAGCGGCAATTCCTTCTTGCGCTCTTCGCTGCGCCCCATCAGGTATTGATTCAGGTCATAGCGCAGGAAGCGGCGCATCTTGGCCGGCCCCACGCTTTTCTTCATCACCATCAGGGCCGAATATTCGGCCAGGGTTTCGCTGAGCACGGTAGCACCCCGCGTATTGCCACCCACCAATTGATGCGCCCACCACTGGTGCGCCACTTCATGCGCCGTGACGTAGAACGGATAGTCGAGGTCCTTGGGGTTCTTGTCGTCCACCCTGGCGATGAAGCCCAGCCCTTCCGAATACGGTATCGTGTTCGGGAACGATTGCGCGAACGTGGCGTAGCGGGGGAATTCGACGATGCGCAGGATCTTGTGCTGGTAGGGGCCGAAGTTCTTCGTGTAGTACTCGAGCGCTTCCTTGCTGCCGCGCACGAAGCGATCAAGGTTGTACTCATGGCCAGGATGGTAGTACACGTCGATGGCCACGTCCTGCCAGCGCTCGTGCCTGACGGCGTAGCGGGCCGACTGGAAGGCGTAGAAATTCAGGATCGGCTGCTCCATCGTGTAGTGGAAGTAATGGCGGCCCTTGGCGATCCAGTCGTTGTCCAGCATGCCCGGCGCGATGGCCGTCTGGCCGTCGACGGTGCTGACGGTGGCGTCAAAGTTGATGCGGTCGGCGTCGTTGCTGACGTAATTGTCGGCCAGTCCCTTCGCATCGTCGCGCGGCAAGGCCCGTTCGCGCGCGGGCAAGCCGTGTTTCTTGCGGTCGCGCGGGTCCGTCAATTCCTGCTGCGGCTGGTAACCGATGTGCGGCAGCACGGCATTCGTGAAGAAGGTGCCGTTGGCCACCACGGGCGTGTCCTGGCCCAGGCCGAAGATGCCGCGCGGCGCGTAGCGGACGTCGAAATCGAGGCCCAGGGTGGCGCCCGGCGCCAGCGGCGCGGCCAGGCGGTAGCTGTAAAAGCCCAGCTTGCCGTCATCGAGGCCGGGATGCACGCGGGCATCGAAACGCAGGCGCATGGTGGAGGTCGGGTCTTGCTGCACAAAAATGTGGCTGATCGGCAGGCTGGTCTTGTTTTGCAGCACATAGCGGCCCGTGACGGTGAGGCTGCGCTGCGCCGGGTAGATCGCCACGTCGAGTTTCACGTCGGTGATTCTCGGTTGCGGCGTGGCGGCAAACTTGCGGTACTGGCGCTCGATGCTGGCGCGGTCCGCATCGCGGGAAAATTCGGACTGGTAATCGTTGGCCACGTGGAAAACATAGAACAGCACGCCGCCGGCGCCGACGAAGATCAGGGCGCCGCCGGCAAAGCTGGCCAGCACGCCCTGCGTCAGGCCGTGGCGCGCCAGGCGCAGGCGGATGCGCCAGCTGTCCTGCGCGCCGCGGGGCCAGAACAGCAGCGACAGCACCGTCAGCATGATGGCCGCGCCGCTCCAGTACAGCAAGTACCAGCGTTCGCGCAACAGATAGTGGCCGGCGCCGTTCATGGCCGAATACACGAAGTCTGGCGTGCTGGCGTACAGCAGCAGCGGGTCGCCCAGGCCCAGCGAGGAAAAGCTGATGCTGGCGATGTGGTACAGGATCATGGCGAAATACGCCAGGTACTTGTGATTGATCAACACCTGCAAAAAGATGGCCAGCACGGCGATCAGCGCATAGTAGGGCAGGTGCGACAGGAACAGCGATTCCAGGTACAGGCCGGGGTCGAGGCGGTAATAACCCTTGAAGACCTGGATCGACATGCCGCACAGCATGATGACCAGGCTCAGCAAGGCTTGCAGGCTGATCAGCGCAAACAGTTTCGACAGCAGGGGCAGCCAGTTCGGCACGGGCAGGGCGTCGAGCATCAGATACGTGCCCGCCTCGCGTTCGCGCCACACCAGCTCGCCCGCATAGAAAGTGGTAATGACCAGCATGAACAGGGCGAACGAGGCGTTGACCATGTCCAGCACCTTTTCCGTCACGGGATAGGTATTCGTGCCGTAAATGGAGCCCATGTCGAGCGCGCCCGCATACATGGTCAGCACGCCGGCCAGCACGATGACGACAAAATAGATGTTTTTGATGGTTTCGCGCAGGTTCAGCCAGCTCATCTTGACGAGCAGGGCGGCCAGATTGCGCTGCGCGAAGTCCGGTGTTTCCTGCGTCGACAGCGAGGCGTTTGACAGGCGCTGCGGCGCCTCGCCTTCGCTGCGGCGCTTGCCGGCGCCCGCGTCCGTCGTGGCGTGGAACTGGAAGCGCCAGTAGCCGAGCAGCAAGGCCACGAGGGCGAAGCCGGACCAGATGGCGCGGTTCAGCAGGTACACGCCTTCCAGCGTGACGAGGCGCGTGTTGCGCTCCGCATTCGGCCAGTATTCCGTCAGGCGTATCAGCGCCGTGGTGCCGAAGGGGTCGATCAGGGCGGCCAGGGTCTTGTAGTCGAGGTCGCGCGCCAGCGACGGCGCCACCAGATAGCCGATCAGCATGACTACCGAGCTGATGTACACGGGCAGCATGCGCCGCGTCAGGGCCGCGATGACGAAGAAGATGGCGCCGAAGATGAACAGATTCGGCAGCAGGGTAAACACGTACGGCATCAGATAGGCCAGCGCCCGCTGCGGCCCCAGCCTTTCCGGATCGATGCCGGGCAGCCAGGCGCCCAGCCAGGCGCCGATGACGATGCTGGAAAACACTACCGCCAGCACCAGCCAGGCGCCGAGGAAGCGGCCAAACACGTACTGGTATTTTTTGATCGGCGCGCTGAAGAAGAAATGCTGCATGCCGTACTCGAAATCCTGCTGCACCGAGCGGCCCATCATGGCGGCCACGACCACGGCGCCGAAGCAGCCCAGCACGCTGCACGTAAAAGCCAGCGAGCGCGGTGCGTTGATCAGGAACTTGCCGCCGAAACTGATGCTCGCTTCCTTGAAGACGCCGCCGGCGGCCGCCATCCACAGCATGGCCAGCGCCAGGAACATGGCGAAATACACCCAGGTGGACAGCAGCTTGAGCCGCTGTCGCGCTTCAAAGCGGGCGATGGCAAACATGGCCGCCCCCTCAGTCGCACTGCGGGGCGACGCGATGGCGCCCGGCAATGGTGGCGAAATACAGGTCTTCCAGGTCGCCGATGGCTTCCTCGAAGCCGTCGCCCGGGTCGTCGTCGCTGTAGACGTGGATCAGGGTGCGGCCCGACAGCAAGCGCGTGGAAATGACGGCGTGGCGCTGCTGGAAGCTGGCCAGCTCTTTCTTTTCGACAAAACGCGCCCAGATCTTGCAGCTGACTTCGTCGATCAGTTCCTGGGTCTTGCCGCACAGCAGCAAATGGCCCTTGTTGATGATGGCCATGTTGGCGCACAGGTCGGCCACGTCGGACACGATGTGGGTCGACAGGATCACCGTCTTGTCTTCGCCGATGTCGGACAGCAGATTGTGGAAGCGCACGCGCTCCTGCGGGTCGAGGCCGGCGGTCGGCTCGTCGACGATGATCAGTTTCGGGTCGCCCAGCAGCGCTTGCGCGATGCCGAAGCGCTGGCGCATGCCGCCGGAAAAGCTGCCCAGGCGCTGGTGGCGCACGTCGAACAGATTGGTTTGCTGCAACAGGCCATCGACGACCTCGCGCCGGCGCGCCCGCTGCGACAGCCCTTTTAACGTGGCGAAGTGGTCGAGCAGTTCGTAGGCCGTCACTTTCGGGTACAGGCCGAAGTCTTGCGGCAGGTAGCCCAGCATGCGGCGGATCTCGTCCTTGTCGTCGAGCACGTCGTAGTCGCCGAAGAAGATGGAACCGGAATCGCATTCCTGCAGGGTGGCCAGGGTGCGCATCAGGGTCGACTTGCCGGCGCCGTTCGGGCCCAGCAAGCCAAACATCCCGGGCGGTATCGTCAGCGACACGTTATCCAGCGCCACCACGCCATTCGCGTAGGTCTTCGACAATTTGCGAATCTGCAATTCCATACAACTCCTTGCTCATGCTGTTGCGGCCCCATGCTGCGGAGCTTATCTATGCTGGCATTGTATTGAATTTAAGACGTGCTGGGCAGTTGCATGCGATACACGGCATTTTCACGTGCCCAGAGTGCGGATGGGCGGGGTGGACGGCACCCCGCCGCAAGCCATTTGCAGGTTTAATTTCGGAAAAGTACCGATTCGCGGTTAAACCACCAGCGGCACAGCATCAGCAGCGCGCCCGCGATCACCGTGGTCGAGGCCAGGATCACGCCGAACATGCGGTAATCCATGGTGCCCTTGACCAGTTCCTTCATGGCCAGCGACACGTTGGTCAGCGGTACCATGGCCCACATCCAGTTCAGCTCGACGCCGGGCAGCATGGCCGCCACCGTGGGCAGGATGACGAACAGCATCAATGGCGTGATCATGCCGGCCGCTTCCTTGTAGCTTTTTGCGTAGATCGAGATCGACAGCAGCAGCGAGGCGAAGATGGCGGCCGTCGGCACCAGCATCAGGGTCACCATGGCCAGGTCGGGCAAGCCGATGCTGCGCACCATGACGGCCATGTTGCCTTCGAGCGAACTGCCGAAGATGGCCAGCAGGGCGCCCATGCTGCCCACCATCAGCACGGCCGAGGTCATGCCCACCGTAAACAGCACGAGGAACTTGGCCAGCACGATGGCGCTGCGCGGCACGGGCGCCAGCAGCAGGGTTTCCAGGGTGCCCCGTTCCTTTTCGCCGGCGCCCAGGTCGATGGCCGGATACATGGCCGCCGTCAGGCACACCATCAGCAGCAGATACGGCAGCATGCCGCCGACGATGGCGCCCATCTGCTCGCGTTCGTTGGCCGTCGATTGCTTGTCGAGCACGATGGGATTGAGGGCAAAGGCCAGCTGGGCCGGGCTCAGGTTCAGGGCCGACAGCGCGCTTTCGCGCAGGCTGGCGTTATACGCCTCGACGATCTCGCGCACCCGCTGCTGGGTCACGTCGACCGTGCTGGCGCTGTTGTAGTGCAACACCACCTTGGCTTGCTGCTGTTGCTGCAGCGCCTCTTCAAACCGGGGCGGAATGACGACGGCGAACTTGATCGTGTCGTCGCCGATGGCGCGGCGGATGTCGCCCTCGCTGGCCAGCGGCACTTCGCGCAAGTTGTGCTGCTGGGCAAAACGCGCGCTCAGGCCCGGCGAATGGTCCTTGCCGAACAGCGCATAGCGCATTTCCGCCGTCTTGGCGTTCTTGAACATATTGCTGGAAACATAAGCGAAGCCGCCAAAGATCAGCGGCATGGCAAAGATGGGGATGAGGATGGTGAAAATCAGCGTCTTGCGGTCGCGCGTGAGTTCCAGCAACTCTTTCAGATAAATGGTCCACATGGATCAGGCTCCCTGGTTGATGACGCTGACAAAGGCGTCGTACAAGTCCGCGCTGCCGCCCAGGTGGCGCAGTTCGTCGACCGTGCCATTGAAGGCGGTGGTGCCGCGGTTGATGATGCAGACGCGGTCGCACAGCTTTTCCACTTCGTGCAGGTGGTGCGTGGAAAAGATCAGCGGCACGCGCAGCGCCTTGTAGCTGGCGATGAAGTCGAGCAGGATCTTGGCCGACATCACGTCCAGCCCGGTGGTCGGCTCGTCGAGGATCACCACTTGCGGCTCGTGCACGACGGTGCGGGCGATTGCGCACTTCTGCTTCATGCCCGTCGATAATTGATCGGCCCGCTTGGCGCCGTATTCCTCCATCTGCAGCAGGGAGAACAGTTCGTCGCAGCGGCGTTTCAGCTTGTCGGCCGGCATGCCGTGCAGGCGGCCAAAGTATTCCACGTTCTCGCGCGCCGTCAGGCGGCCGTACAGTCCCGTCGAGCCGGACAGGAAACCGATGCTCTGGCGCGCCACCAGCGGTTGCTGCAGGACATCGACGCCATTGACGAGGGCGCTGCCCGCGTCCGCTTGCAAGGCCGTCGACAGCAGGCGCAGGGTGGTGGTCTTGCCGGCGCCATTCGGCCCCAGCAGTCCCAGCACTTCGCCGGGGGCGCAGCTGAAACTGACGTCGCGCACGGCGTGAAACCAGCCCTCATGTTCGCGCGGATCGCTGACGTGCATGGCCTTGCCTTTGTGGGGCGGCATGCGGAAACGTTTTGCCAGGTGCTTGACCTCAATCATGTGCTTCATCCATTTAACGGTGAAGAACGAGAGTAGCATGCAAAAAATGTAACTTGCAAGGTGGAAATATCGTTTGGTCTATTGAAAAAAACAGCATCTTCATGCAAGCTGGCCCGGTGGGCGCCGGCGGACGGCGCGGGAGAGCGCAATGCGAACGATCGATCAGGCGATGCAGGACAAGGTACTGGCCGTGGCCCGCGCCGGTATGACCAGTGCCGAAGCCATCGGTTTCTTCCGCGTCAGCCTGGGGCTGTATTACCTGGCCGGCCTGATGACGGAGGAAGCGCTCGACTTCAAAGAGATAGACGCGAAATACAACCGTTTCATTTACCACTCGCTCGGTGGCGGGCACAGCATCGCCAGCGTGCTGCAATTCATGAGCGGCGAGAAAGTCTTGCGCGTGCTGCAATCGGAGCGTTTTCGCGCCGCGTTTGCCGAGTTCTGCCCGGACATCCCCGTCGACAGCATTTCTTTCCTGATTTCACTGAACCTGGGCGTGGCGAAAAGCCTGTCCGGCCTGGACGCCGTCGGCCCCGTGGTGGACTGGATCGAGCAGGAAAAAGCGCGCACAAGTCAATAAAGCCCCGTTCACCCTGCGCGCGGCGTGGGGACTGCCGGCCCTGATCGTCCTATAATTCATGCTTTACTACTCATGAGCATAGCCACGATGACCGCGAACCGCCATTTTGACCCCCTGGATCGTTTGATTGTTGGCGCCGACAAGGCCCTGCGCGTCATGGCGGGCGTGGCCTCGGCCTCGCGCCCCACGCCGGCCGCGCATGCGCCCGATGCGGAACTGAGCCCGGCCGAACAGCGCCACAGCGCCGGCTTGATGCGCGTCAATCATGTGGGCGAAGTGTGCGCGCAAGCCCTGTACAACTCGCAGGCGCGCTATGCGCACAGCCCGGCCATCCGCGCCCAGTTCGACGAAGCGGGACGCGAAGAGGAAGATCATCTGGCCTGGACGGCGCAGCGCCTGACGGAGCTGGGCTCGCGTCTGAGCCTGCTCAATCCCCTGTGGTATGCGGGTTCGTTTGCGCTGGGCACCATCGCCGCGCGCATGGGCGACGGCCGCAGCCTGGGTTTTGTGGTGGAAACGGAACGCCAGGTGGAAGCGCACCTGGCCAGCCACTTGCAGGAATTGCCGCCGCAGGACGCCAAGTCGCGCGCCATTGTGAAACAGATGGCCATCGACGAAGTGGAACACGGCGCCGCCGCCCAGCGCCTGGGCGCCATCGATACCCCGGCACCGGTGAAGGCGCTGATGGGCATCATGGGGAAAGTGATGACGAAAACCGCGTATTACATTTGACAGGTCGGGTAGGTCGGATTAGGCCGCAGGCCGTAATCCGACAACATTGTTGGCGCTACCGGTATCGTCGGATTACGCGCTTGCGCGCTAATCCGACCTACTCCTCGATGATTTCGAAGGAGTGGGTGATTTCCGCCGTCTTGGCCAGCATGATCGACGCCGAGCAATATTTGTCATGCGACAAGGCCACGGCCCGTTCCACGGCCGTCGGTTTCAGGGCCTTGCCCCGCACGGTGAAATGGAAGTGGATCTTGGTAAACACTTTCGGATCGGTGTCGGCGCGCTCGGCCTTCAGGGTCACTTCGCAGCCTTTGATGTCTTCGCGTCCGCGTTTCAGGATCAGCACCACGTCATAGGCGGTGCAGCCGCCCGTGCCCAGCAAGACCATTTCCATGGGGCGTGGCGCCAGGTTGTGGCCGCCGCCATCGGGCGCGCCATCCATGGTCACCAGGTGGCCGGAACCCGTTTCTGCCCGAAAACTCATGCCCGACGGGCCATTCCAGCTGACTTTGCATTCCATCGTACTCTCCGAAAATTGTAAGCGTTTTGTATTGTAATAGAGGAATGCTCATCCATGTGCCGGCCGCCGGCCCGCAGCCGGCCTCGATTGCGGCTTGACGCGGCAAGGCAAAGCCGCTTATACTTGTCGGCTTTCCGTTCGCTCAGGAAAAGTAAATAAGGCAGAGTCCGCATAGCAGCATCGGCGGAACCACCATTTGAGCGTGTAATCTATTAGGAAGTCAACATGAAAACATTTTCCGCTAAAGGACATGAAGTCCAGCGCGATTGGTTCGTGGTTGACGCGACGGACAAAGTCCTCGGACGTGTTGCCAGCGAAGTGGCACTCCGACTGCGCGGCAAACACAAACCAGAATTTACTCCTCACGTCGATACCGGCGACTTTATCGTCGTCATCAACGCAGGCAAACTGCGTGTGACCGGTACCAAAGCTACTGAGAAAATTTACTACCGTCACTCTGGCTATCCAGGCGGCATCTACGAAACCAACTTCCAGAAAATGCAACAGCGTTTTCCAGGTCGCGCGCTTGAGAAAGCGGTCAAGGGCATGCTGCCTAAAGGCCCACTCGGCTACGCAATGATCAAGAAGCTGAAAGTGTACGCGGAAGGTTCCCATCCGCACGCTGCTCAGCAACCTAAAGCACTTGTTCTCTAAGGAACTGACATGATCGGTAATTACAATTATGGAACCGGCCGTCGCAAAAGTGCAGTGGCTCGGGTTTTTATCAAAGTTGGCACAGGCTTGATCGTTGTTAACGGCAAACCAGCAAACGAATACTTTTCGCGCGAAACGGGTCTGATGGTCATCCGTCAACCTCTGGAACTGACCGGCAATGTCGAGCGTTTCGACATCAAAGTCAACGTCCATGGCGGCGGTGAGTCGGGCCAGGCTGGTGCAGTTCGTCACGGCATCACCCGCGCTCTGATCGACTACGATGCAGCGTTGAAACCGGAACTGGCGAAAGCCGGCTTCGTGACCCGCGATGCACGTGAAGTCGAGCGTAAAAAAGTTGGTCTGCGCAAAGCACGTCGCGCAAAGCAATTCTCGAAGCGTTAATTTCTACGCTACAGCACCTTCCGGGGTGCTGGTCGAAAAGCCGCTGGACTTCGGTCCCGCGGCTTTTTTGCATTTCAGCGGGATGCGCCGTTGCGCTGTAAAATACGCGAAAACCCGCAGGGGCAGCGTTTCCCCTCATCTTTATGCAATCTTATGCAATCTATACACAAGGAAAGAACATGATCAAAGTTGGCATCGTCGGCGGCACTGGATACACGGGCGTGGAATTGCTGCGCTTGCTCGCTACCCATCCAGATGTCGAGTTGACGGCGATTACCTCGCGCAAGGAAGATGGCTTGCCCGTTGCTGACATGTATCCTTCCCTGCGTGGCCACGTGAAACTGGCTTTTTCCTCGCCGGACAAGGCGAATCTGGAGCAGTGCGACGTGGTCTTCTTTGCCACCCCGCATGGTGTTGCCATGGCGCAAGCGCCAGCCCTGCTGGCCGCCGGCGTGAAAGTCATCGACCTGGCCGCCGACTTCCGCCTGAAAGACCAGGCCAAGTTCGAGCAGTGGTACAAGATTCCCCACACGGCGCCCGAGCTGATCGAGCAAGCCGTGTATGGCTTGCCGGAACTGAACCGTGAAGACATCAAGCAAGCCACGCTGATCGCCAACCCCGGTTGCTACCCGACCACCATGCAGCTGGGCTTTTACCCGCTGCTGAAAGCTGGCCTGGTCAATGCTGGCAGCCTGATCGCCGACTGCAAGTCGGGCGTGTCCGGCGCCGGCCGCAAGGCGGAAATCGGCATCCTGTTCTCGGAAAGCAGCGACAGCTTCAAGGCCTATGGCGTGGCCGGCCACCGCCACCTGCCGGAAACGACGGCGCAATTGCAGCGCTTCACGGACGAGAAAGTGGCGCTGACCTTCACGCCGCACCTGGTGCCGATGATACGCGGCATGCATTCGACCCTGTACGCGCAGCTGAACAAGGATGT
The DNA here is from genome assembly GCF_013372745.1 of Janthinobacterium sp. BJB401. Taxonomy (NCBI): domain Bacteria; kingdom Pseudomonadati; phylum Pseudomonadota; class Betaproteobacteria; order Burkholderiales; family Oxalobacteraceae; genus Janthinobacterium; species Janthinobacterium sp. BJB401. The sequence goes on from NZ_JABXFH010000018.1 coordinate 85,905, forward strand.
CAGCAATGAAGAATTGCAATCCTTGTTCGAAGCGCAATACAAGGATGAGCCTTTCGTCGACGTGATGCCTTTCGGCTCGCACCCGGAAACACGCTCCACGCGCGGCTCGAACATGTTGCGCCTGGCCTTGCACCGTCCTGAAGGCGGCAATACCGTCATCGTGCTGGTGGTGCAGGACAATCTGGTCAAGGGCGCGTCGGGCCAGGCCGTGCAATGCATGAACTTGATGTTTGGCTTGAAAGAAACGGCCGGTTTGCAACACATCGCCGTGATGCCGTAACGATAGGCGACGGTGCTTGCGCGGGTCCGGCGCCTTTTTGCCGGACCTGTGATAAATTGGACTGCCACGTACCCCGACAGGATGACGTTCATGTTCGAGCGCAACGCGAAAAACCCCATCGACACCTTGATCGGCGCTGCCACGCGGATCGAGGGCGACCTGCTGTTTTGCGGCGGCCTGCGCATCGACGGCCATGTGCGCGGCAATGTCACGGGCGAGCCGGGCGAGCCCACGTACGTGGTGCTGGGCGAGGCGGGCCGCATCGATGGCGAAGTGCGCTGCTCGAGCCTGGTCGTCAGCGGCGAGATCAATGGTCCCGTGTATGTGTCCGAAATGCTTGAAATCCAGCCAAAAGCCCGCATTGTAGGAGAGGTCTATTACAAGGTGCTGGAAATGCACAGCGGCGCCCTGGTGCAAGGCAAGCTCAGCCGGCACGACAGCGCCGACCCCGTGCTGCACCTGGCCGTATCGGAAATGTGAGCAGGAACAACACCGTCCAGCCGCATCAGCGGCGGCCGCAGCGCGAGTTGCGCCAACAGTCTATAATGACTTAATGTTTTCTAGTAGGAGTGCCTGATATGAATGCCGTCGCTGAAATGCAAGATGTGATCCCTTCCCCTATTATCTTTACCGATAGCGCCGCTGAAAAAGTCGCGCAGCTGATCGAAGAAGAAGGCAATCCCGACCTGAAATTGCGCGTATTCGTGCAGGGCGGCGGCTGCTCCGGCTTCCAGTATGGCTTCACCTTCGACGAAATCGTCAACGAAGATGACACCACCATGGTCAAGAACGGCGTCCAGCTGTTGATCGATTCCATGAGCTACCAGTACCTGGTCGGCGCGGAAATCGACTACAAGGATGACCTGGAAGGCGCGCAGTTCGTGATCAAGAATCCTACCGCGACGTCGACCTGCGGTTGCGGTTCGTCCTTCTCCGTTTAAGTACTAAACGGGGCAAGCAAGAAAATAGCGGATCATCGATCCGCTATTTGTGTTTCTACATCTGCTCAACGCGGATACAGCGCACCGAGCACGCGTAAGCCCGCCGCTCCCGTCACGGCCGGCAAATTGCCCGGCTTGCGCTGCGTAAAACGCCAGGCCAGCCAGGCAAAGGCCAGCGCCTCGACCTGGCTGGGCGCCACGCCCAGCGCTTCGGTCGATTCCACCGCCATGCCCGGCAATGCACGGGCCAGCGCCGCCATCAGGCTGGCGTTCTGCGCGCCGCCGCCACATACATAGAGCGTTTCCGCCTGCGCACCGTCGCGCAGGATGGCGTGCGCCAGGCTGGCGGCCGTCAGCTGCGTCAGGGTCGCCTGCACGTCGGCAGGCAGGGCGGCTGGATAGCTGGCCAGCTTGCTATTCAGCCAGTCGGCATGGAACAGGTCGCGTCCCGTGCTTTTCGGCGCCGGCAAGTCAAAATACGGGTCGTTGAGCAATTCCGCCAGCAGGGCGGGGATGACCTGGCCTGTCGCTGCCCAGGCGCCGTCGGCGTCGTAGGGCTGGCCCAGGTGTTGCAAAACCCATCCATCCATCAGCGCATTGCCGGGCCCCGTGTCGTAGCCCGTCACCGTGCCGTCCGCGTGCAGCACGCTGATATTGCTGATGCCGCCGATATTGGCCAGCACGCGCGTGTGGCCTGGTAAATTGAAAATGGCCTGGTGAAAAGCGGGCACCAGCGGCGCTCCCTGGCCGCCGGCCGCCACGTCGCGGCTGCGCAAGTCGGCGATGACGTCGATGCCCGTCAGTTCAGCCAGCAGGGCCGGGTTGTTCAGCTGGCGCGTAAAGCCCAGCTCGGGGCGATGGCGGATGGTCTGGCCATGTGCGCCGATGGCGGCGACGGCGTCCGGGCCGATCCCCGCGTTGCTCAGGAGCATGGCGACGCAATCCGCGTAATGGCGCACGAGTTGATTTGCCGCCAGCGCTTCGCGTTCGATTTCATTCTGGCCGGCACTTTGCAACGCCATCAGGTCGGCGCGCAGGCTGGCGGGGAAGGGAATGTACGCGTCGCCCAGGCTGCGCGTGCCGCCATCGTCGGAAAAGTCGACCAGCGCGCCGTCGACGCCATCGAGGCTGGTGCCCGACATTAAACCGATATACAGCATGGAGTGTTCCTTGAGTGCGTCAGTGATGGATGCATTGTGCCGGATTTTCCTGCACACATAAAACAAAGGCACCGGCCATGTGCATGGGCGGTGCCTTTATATGTTGCCCGAAGGCGGTGTTGCTTAGCGCGAAGCCAGTGCCGTGTCGTTCGGACGCAGCAGGGTGAAGCGGTGCATCATGTCAGCCGACACCATGCGGAAGCGGCTCAGCTCAGCGGCCGTCAATGGCGCCTGGGCTTGTACGTTCAGCTTGCTTGGGTCTTGTGCCACGCCGCCAACGCGGAATTCATAGTGCAAATGGGCGCCCGTCGACCAGCCGGTGGTGCCGACGTAGCCGATCACATCGCCCTGGCTGACTTTTTGACCTTTTTTCAGGCCCGAAGCGAAGCGGCTCATGTGTGCGTAGGCGGTGGTGTAGTTGGCCCAGTGTTTCAGGACAACAACATTGCCATAGCCGTTTTGGCTGCCGACGGAATCGACCACGCCGTCGCCCGAAGCGCGGATAGGGGTGCCCGTTGCTGCAGCGAAATCGATACCCTTGTGCGCTTTCCAGTTGCCGGAAATCGGGTGCACGCGCATGGAGAAGCCGGACGAGATGCGGGAGAATTCGAGGGGGGATTTCAGGAAGGCTTTTTTGAGGGACTTGCCGTCGAAACTGTAGTAACCGCCGCCTTGCTTGCTGGCTGGGTCTTCGAACCAAACGGACTGGTAAGTCGTGCCGCGGTTGGTGAATTCACCGGCCAGGATGCGGCCCGCTCGGACGAATTCGCCATCTTGCCAGAATGTTTCGTAGACAACATTGAACGAGTCGCCGCGTTTCAGGTCGGAGCGGAAATCGATATTGGTGGAGAACATTTCCACGATTTGCGCGGAAATCGAGTCTGGCAGGCGGGTGCCGTCCAGGCTGGAGTCGGTGGCGGCGAACAGGGTGGAAGTAATCTTGCGCGCGTGCATTTCAACGCGGCGTTCCAGCTGGGCTGCCACTTCCGTGGCCACGAACTTGTCGCCCTTGCGGGTGATCAGGATGTTCTTGACCGATTTGTCCGTGCCGTCGACGAGGGTGGCGCGCATCCAGTTGAGGTCGCCGTTTTCGGACGTTTGCGCTTGCACGCGCTTGCCCGATTTCAGCAACATCACGCCGCGCGCGATCTTGTCGGTTTTGATGAAATTGGCAGCCGCCGGATCATCCACGCCGAGACGGGTCAGCAAGGTGGCGAGGGTATCGCCAGCGCGGACTTTTTCTTCGTGGGTGAAATTCTGGTCGACCTGTTCCATCGCGGAAATTTGCGAAGCGAGATCAGGCATTTCCAGGTTCTGGGCGATGGACGTGACCGGCAAGTCGGATGCGTCGGGCGCCATGGGCGACACAGCGACCGCGCCGAAGGCGGCCACGGCGAGCAGCACCGCGGAAGCACCAATAATGCGTGCCTTGCGGGTCGTCGTCAGCTGTGTGTACAAGCGTGAGCCTGTGATTTTATGTATAGGGTTCATGCAATCAGTTAAAATTTGCCCTTGAACGATTCGTGAACTAGTGCTCTTTGTTATTGTTATTTTGGTTCGTTTTCATACGGCAAGATTGATGGGATCGAGCATTATAGCAAACTCCGCAAACCTACTACCATTTTGAGATCTACAGTCAAATTTTATGGAAATCAACACCACCGCATCGCCTACAAAGGCTAACGCCGCTCAGACCGCGCTTGTGCTGTCGGACAGAGTACAAGAAGCCCTCGCGATTACCAAGCGTGGCGTCGACGAACTCTTGATCGAAAGCGAATTTGCGCAAAAATTAGCCCGCTCCGAGAAAACCGGTGTTCCACTGCGCATCAAACTGGGCCTGGACCCGACTGCACCCGACTTGCATCTGGGTCACACTGTCGTGCTGAACAAGATGCGCCAGCTGCAAAACCTCGGCCATCAAGTCATTTTCCTCATCGGCGACTTCACGTCCATGATCGGCGACCCTTCGGGCCGCAACGTCACGCGCCCGCCGTTGACCAAGGAACAGATCGAGATTAACGCGATGACGTATTTCGCGCAAGCATCTTTAGTGCTGGACGCCAGCAAGACGGAAATTCGCTATAACTCCGAGTGGTGCGATCCGCTGGGCGCGCGCGGCATCATCCAGCTCGCTTCCCACTACACGGTGGCGCGCATGATCGAGCGCGACGACTTCACCAAGCGCTTCCAGGGCGGCATTCCTATTTCCGTCCATGAATTCCTGTACCCGCTGATGCAAGGTTACGACTCGGTGGCCCTGAAATCGGACCTGGAACTGGGCGGCACGGACCAGAAGTTCAACCTGCTGGTAGGCCGCGAACTGCAAAAGCAGTATGGACAGGAGCAGCAGTGTATTTTGACCATGCCGCTGCTGGAAGGTTTGGACGGCGTGGAAAAAATGTCCAAGTCGAAGAATAACTACATCGGCATCACGGAACCGGGCAACACCATGTTCGCCAAGCTGATGAGCATTTCCGACGTCATGATGTGGCGCTACTACGAGCTGCTGTCGTGGCGCTCGATCGCCGAACTGGCGCAGCTGAAGCGCGAAGTCGAGGAAGGCCGCAATCCGCGCGATGCCAAGGTTGCGCTGGCGCAAGAGATCGTCGCCCGCTTCCACTCGCAGCAGGCGGCCGAAGATGCGCTGGCCGACTTCGTCAACCGCTCGAAGGGCGGCATCCCCGACGATATTCCGGAAGTGAGCCTGGCTGGCGCGCCGCTGGGCATCCCGCAACTGCTGAAACAGGCTGGCCTGTGCCCGTCCACGTCGGAAGCCATGCGCAAGATCGACCAGGGCGGCGTGCGCATCGATGGCACCGTCATCAGCGACAAGGGCTTGCAAGTGGCCGCCGGCCAGTTCGTGTTGCAAGTTGGCAAGCGCAGTTTCGCGCGCGTCACCTTGACGGCATGATCGCGCTGCTGCAGCGCGTGACCCAGGCGAAGGTCGATGTTGCCGGCGCCACCATCGGCGCCATCGACGCCGGCCTGATGGTGCTCGTGTGCGCGGAGCGGGGCGATACGGAGAAGGAGGCGGACGCCCTGCTGAGCAAGCTGCTCGGTTACCGCGTGTTTGCCGACGAGGCGGGCAAGATGAACCGCAGCGTGACGGACGTGGCCGGCGGCCTGCTGCTGGTGCCCCAGTTTACCCTGGCGGCCGACACCAAGTCCGGCACGCGCCCGTCATTCACGCCGGCGGCCGCGCCGCAGGACGGCTTGCGCCTGTTCACGCATTTCGTGGACCAGGCGCGCAGCCGCCATGCGACCGTGCAAACGGGGCAGTTTGGCGCCGACATGCAAGTGTCGCTCACCAATGACGGCCCCGTCACGTTCTGGCTACAAGTGAACGCAAAGCAATAACTATAAAGAGGAGCAAGCGATGAAATTGTGGAGCGAGACGTTTCGTGATGGCGGCCTGATGCCGGCCGACTATGCTTTTGCCGAGATCGATCCGGCCAGCCGCGTGCGCCTCGCCGGCAACCGCAATCCCCATCTGGCCTGGGACGAGGTGCCCAACGGCACCGAGTCTCTGGCCCTCTTTTGCATCGACCCTGATGCGCCGCAAGACGCCAGCCTGGCCAATGTTGAAGGCCAGGCCCTGTCGCTGACGGCGCTGCGCGGCGATTTTTATCATTGGAGCTTGCTCGATATTCCCCTGGCCATGCGCGCGATTGCCGCCGGAGAGTTTTCCAGCGGCATCACGCCGCGCGGCAAGGCTGCGAGTTCTGGCCTGCGCCAGGGCCTCAACGATTACACGGGCTGGTTTGCCGGCGATGCCGCCATGGCTGGCGATTATTACGGCTATGATGGCCCGTGCCCGCCGTGGAATGACGAGCGCATCCACCACTATATCTTCCGCCTGTATGCGCTCGACGTGCCACAGTTGGCCTTGCCCGAGCGTTTTACAGGGCAGCAAGCGCATGCCGCCCTGTACGGCCACATCCTCGACGAAGCCCAGCTCGTCGTCGCCTATTCGCTCAATCCCGAGTTGGCAATTACCCTGAAGAAATAAAGCATGAGCACCACGATTTTATTGATACGCCATGGCGAAACGGCCTGGAATGCGGGCCGCCGCCTGCAGGGCCATATCGACATCGCCTTGAACGAGGCGGGCCTGGCGCAAGCGGCCGCGCTGGGGCAGGCGCTGGCGGACGAACCGCTGGCCGCCATCCTCGCCAGCGATTTGCAGCGCGCGCGGCAGACGGCGCAAGCCGTGGCCGACGTGAAAGATTTACCCGTGCAAACGGACTCCTTGCTGCGCGAGCGCTGCTATGGCGCTTTCGAAGGCTTGCTGTATGCGGACATTGCCGCGCGCTATCCGCACGAGTATGCGCAATGGCAATCGCGCCAGATCGACGCCGTGATGCCGTCGGGCGAGCGCCAGGCCGAAAGTTTCCGCCAGTTTTATGCGCGCGCGAATGGCGCCATCGCCCGCTGGGCCCGGCAGTACGACGGTCAGACGATCGCCATCGTGGCCCACGGCGGCGTGCTCGAGTGCGCCTACCGCGAGGCGGTCGGCATGACGCTCGACAGCCCGCGCGACTTCCAAGTCAAAAATGCCAGCGTCAACCGTTTTTCTTACGCGGACGGCAAGCTGCATTTGGTGCACTGGGGAAATATCGAGCACCTGAGCGCGCCCGCGATGGACGAGCTGGGCTAAGCCCTATAAGCGGCCCCATCGTCACTCTGACGCACTGAGCTAAAAAAATAGTGCTTATTAATTAGGCAGGGAATCGGTTAAAATAGCAGGTTCCTCCGTCCATTCCAGGTTCCTCAGTGCAAATCGGCCCTCACATTCTGCGCAATAACGTTTTCGTCGCTCCCATGGCGGGCGTGACGGATCGGCCTTTCCGCCAGTTGTGCAAGCAGTTGGGGGCAGGCTACGCCGTGTCGGAGATGGCGGCGTCGAATCCGCGCCTGTGGGCAACGGAAAAAAGCTCGCGGCGTACGGACCACGAAGGCGAAATGGAGCCGAAAGCCGTGCAGATTGCCGGCGCCGATCCGCAAGACCTGGCCGACTGCGCCAAGTTCAACGTGGACCGGGGCGCGCAGATCATCGACATCAACATGGGTTGCCCCGTCAAAAAGGTGTGCAACAGCTGGTGCGGTTCGGCCCTGCTGCAAAACGAAAGCCTGGTGGAAAAAATCTTGCACGCCGTCGTCAACGCCGTCGACGTGCCCGTCACCCTGAAATTTCGCACGGGCTGGAACCGCGAAAACAAGAACGCCTTGAAAATCGCCCGCATCGCCGAGCAAGCCGGCATCCAGATGCTGACCCTGCACGGCCGTACGCGCGCCGATGGCTACAAGGGCGATGCCGAATATGAAACCATTGCCGCCGTGAAAGCATCGGTGGGCATTCCCGTGGTGGCCAACGGCGACATTACCAGTCCGGAAAAGGCCCGCTTTGTGCTCGATCAAACGGGCGCCGATGCCGTCATGATCGGCCGCGCGGCGCAGGGCAGGCCGTGGATTTGCCGTGAAATCGACCATTTTTTGCGCACCGGTACTTTATTGCCGGCGCCGTACGTGGATGAAGTGCGTAGCCTGATGGATGAGCATTTGCGCGCCCATTACGCGTTTTACGGGGAATTTCTCGGCGTGCGCACGGCGCGCAAGCACATCGGCTGGTATGTGAAGGATCTGGAGGGCGGCGAAGCGTTCCGGCAGCAAATGAACTTGCTGGAGTCGACGGACGCGCAGTTGCTGGCCGTCGATCAATTTTTTGAGTCGCAATGGAAATTTGGCGAACGGTTACAATACCGCCTCTCCGAATCCAGTGAAAGTGGCCTGATCGATGTGATCAAACCGATGGCCACGGCAGCATGAGCAGATAGCAACAAGCAGGGTAGTCAGTTGTCGGCAGTACAAGGGCGAGCGCCTATACAGAGCGTCATGCAATATTAATTACAACACCGAGGCAAGAGGGCAGCACGCGGACCGCATGAGCGGCGCGGTGCCGGATGGCCAGGTGTTCAGCCGGTTGAAGCATACAAATGAGCAAAGAAAGCATTCAGGAAGTCGTACAGAAAAGTCTAGAAGATTACTTCAATGACCTGGGCGAACAGCAAGCATCGAATATCTACGACATGGTCGTGCTGACCGTGGAAAAACCCATCCTGGAAGTCGTGATGACACGCGCCGATGGCAACCAGTCGCACGCCGCGCAGATGCTGGGCATCAACCGCAATACCCTGCGCAAGAAATTGCAGGAGCACGGTTTGCTGTAATGCCGGCATGCAAGTGACGCCAAGATTTGAATCCGCCGCAGCGGGCCCAGCCTGATAGCTGACCGCTGTGCCATTCGCCAAGAACACTTAACCACCTAGCCACAGCCATGATCAAACAAGCTCTCCTCTCCGTTTCCGACAAGACCGGCGTTCTCGAATTCGCCCGCGCCCTGTCCGCCCTCGGCGTCAACCTCCTGTCCACGGGCGGCACCGCCAAATTGCTGGCAGACAACGGTGTTCCTGTGACGGAAGTTGCCGATTACACGGGTTTCCCGGAGATGCTCGATGGCCGTGTGAAAACCCTGCACCCGAAAGTGCACGGCGGTATCCTGGCGCGCCGCGATTTCCCTGAACATATGTCGAAACTGGTCGAGCACGACATGCCGACCATCGACATGGTGGTGGTCAACCTGTACCCGTTCCAGGGCACGGTCGCCAAGGCCGATTGCACCCTGGAAGACGCGATCGAAAACATCGATATCGGCGGCCCGACCATGCTGCGTTCGGCGGCCAAGAACCACAAGGACGTGGTCGTCATCTGCGACCCGACCGACTACGACGCGGTGCTGGCGGAAATGCGCTCGGCCGACGGCAAGGCAGGCGACGTCAGCTATGACACCAAGTTCATGCTGGCGAAAAAAGTCTTTGCGCACACGGCGCAATACGATGGCGCCATCACCAACTACCTGACCAGCCTGGGCCCGACGAAGGTGCACGCCGAGCGCGGCGCTTATCCGCAAATCCTGAACGTGGCCTTTGAAAAAGTGCAAGACATGCGCTACGGTGAAAACCCGCACCAGAGCGCCGCCTTCTACCGCGACCTCGTCACCACCGACGGCGCGCTGGCCAACTATCGCCAGCTGCAAGGTAAGGAATTGTCGTACAACAACATCGCCGACGCTGATGCTGCCTGGGAATGCGTGAAGAGCATGGGCGGCTTCGAGCAAAGCGCCGCTTGCGTCATCGTCAAGCACGCGAATCCATGCGGCGTCGCCCTGGGCAAGAATGCGGCGGAAGCGTATGCGCGCGCCCTGCAGACGGACCCGACCTCGGCATTCGGCGGCATCATCGCCTTCAACACGGAACTCGACGGCGCCACCGCCGGCGAAATCGCCAAGCTGTTCGTGGAAGTGCTGATCGCTCCGTCGTTCTCCGCCGAAGCGAAACAGATTCTGTCGAGCAAGCAAAACGTGCGCATGCTGGAAATCCCGCTGGGCAGCGGCGTGCACGCCATGGACTTCAAGCGCGTCGGTGGCGGCTTGCTGGTGCAATCGCCGGACGCGAAAAACGTCGGTATCGGCGACTTGCGCGTGGTCAGCAAACTGCAGCCAACGCCGCAGCAACTGGCCGACCTGATGTTTGCCTGGAAAGTGGCGAAATTCGTCAAGTCGAACGCCATCGTCTTCTGCGGCAATAACATGACGCTGGGCGTGGGCGCCGGCCAGATGAGCCGTATCGACTCGGCCCGCATCGCTTCCATCAAGGCGCAAAACGCCGGCCTGTCGCTGACCGGTTCCGTGGTGGCGTCGGACGCCTTCTTCCCGTTCCGCGACGGCCTCGACGTCGTCGTCGACGCGGGCGCGACCTGCGTCATCCACCCGGGCGGCTCCATGCGCGACCAGGAAGTGATCGATGCGGCGGATGAGCGTGGCGTCGTGATGTTGTACACGGGTACGCGTCATTTCCGTCATTAATTAAACCCAACGGCAAATGCTGGGGTCAGACCCGCCGGGTCTGACCCCGGATGTTGCTTGTGGGGTGAAGATGTATAGAACGGCAGGCACCGGTTATTCACCGGTGCCTGCCGTATTCATTATAGAATCTGGCGATGATTATTCTTGGCATCGATCCTGGCCTGCGCACGACCGGCTTTGGGGTCATTGAAAAACTTGGCAACAAGCTGCGCTATATCGCGTCGGGGACCGTCAAGACGGGTTCCGAAGGGGAATTGCCGCCGCGCCTGAAGGTCATCCTGCGGGGCGTGAGCGAGATCGTCGGCACCTACCAGCCCGATTGCGCTGCCATCGAAAAAGTGTTTGTCAACGTCAATCCCCAATCGACCTTGCTGCTGGGCCAGGCGCGTGGCGCGGCCATTTGCGCGCTCGTCCATGCTGATCTGTCGGTGGCCGAGTACACGGCGCTGCAAGTGAAACAGGCTGTCACGGGCCACGGCAAGGCGGCCAAGGAGCAGGTGCAGGACATGGTGTCGCGGCTGCTGTCCTTGCCTGGCTTGCCCGGCACGGATGCGGCTGATGCCCTGGGCGTGGCCATTTGCCATGCCAACAGCATCGATGCGCTGGCCATGCTCGGGGCGCTGGCGCCGCAACTGCAGGGCTTGCGCATGAAGCGCGGCCGTTTAGTTGGATAATCACTCTGAAATTTAACATTAGGAACACGCGATGATAGGCCGTCTCTCCGGTATTTTGCTTGAAAAGAATCCGCCACAATTGCTGGTCGATTGCCAGGGCGTCGGCTATGAAGTCGACGTGCCGATGAGCACCTTTTACAACTTGCCCCACGTGGGCGAAAAAGTCGTGCTGTTTACGCACCAGGCCATCCGCGAAGATGCCCACCTGCTGTTTGGCTTCGGCAATGCGGCCGAGCGTGCCGTGTTCCGCCAGTTGATCAAGATCACGGGCGTGGGCGCGCGCATGGCCTTGTCGATTCTCTCCGGCATGACGATTGCCGACCTGGCGCAAGCCATTACCCTGCAGGATTCCGGCCGTCTGGTCAAAGTGCCGGGCATCGGCAAGAAGACGGCGGAACGGCTGTTGCTGGAATTGAAGGGCAAGATCGGTGCCGATCTTGGTCCGCTGGGCGCGCACGCGGCGCCGGACGCCCAGTCGGACATCCTCAACGCGCTCGTCGCGCTCGGTTACTCGGACAAGGAAGCGCTGGCCGCCGTGAAGAACGTGCCGGCCGGTACCGGCGTGTCGGACGGCATCAAACTGGCGCTGAAAGCGCTGTCGAAAGGCTGATAGGGCATGAGCATCCAGACCGACAGCTTCACGGAACAGCGCATCATCGATGCGGCGCCCATCTCGCACAACGAAGAGGCGATCGAACGGGCCTTGCGTCCCAAGCAGCTCGATGAGTATGTAGGGCAGGAAAAGATCCGCGACCAGCTGGAAATTTTCATCACGGCCGCGCGCCAGCGCAAGGAAGCGCTCGACCACACTTTGCTGTTCGGCCCGCCGGGCCTGGGCAAGACGACCCTGGCGCACATCATCGCGCGCGAAATGGGCGTCAATTTGCGCCAGACTTCCGGCCCCGTGCTGGAGCGCCCGGGCGACCTGGCGGCGATCCTGACGAACCTGGAAGCGAACGACGTCCTGTTCATCGATGAAATCCACCGCCTGTCGCCGGTTGTCGAGGAAATTTTATATCCGGCGCTTGAGGATTATCAAATCGATATCATGATCGGCGAAGGCCCGGCCGCCCGTTCCGTGAAACTCGATCTGCAACCGTTTACATTAGTTGGCGCCACCACGCGCGCCGGCATGCTGACCAACCCGCTGCGCGACCGCTTCGGCATCGTCGCGCGCCTGGAGTTTTACAACACGGGCGAATTGACGAAGATCGTCACGCGCAGCGCCGCCTTGCTGAAAGCGCCCATCGACCCGGAAGGCGCGCACGAGATCGCCCAGCGCGCGCGCGGCACGCCCCGCATCGCCAACCGCCTGCTGCGCCGCGTGCGCGATTTCGCGGAAGTCAAAAGCAATGGCGAGATCACCAAGGTGGTGGCCGACCGCGCGCTGGCCATGCTCGACGTCGATTCCGCTGGCTTCGACGTGATGGACCGCAAGCTGCTTGAAGCCGTGCTGTTCAAGTTCGGCGGCGGCCCCGTCGGCATAGGGAACCTGGCGGCCGCCATCGGCGAAGCGGCCGATACCATCGAGGACGTGCTGGAACCATATCTGATACAGCAAGGCTTTTTGCAGCGCACGCCCCGTGGCCGTGTCGCCACGCCGGCCGCCTATTTGCACTTCGGCGTCAGCGCGCCGCGCATGGGCCCGGGCGGCGAAGCGTGGGAACTGTGATGGCGCAAGAAGGTATGCCGGGTATGCAAATCTGGATCGACGCGGACGCCTGTCCCGTCGTCATCAAGGAAATCCTGTACAGGGTCGCCGACCGCCTGGAGTTGCCGCTCACCCTGGTCGCCAACCAGGGCTTGCGCGTGCCGCCCTCGCGTTTCATCCGTACCGTGCAAGTGCCGTCGGGCGCCGACGTGGCCGACCAGGAAATCGTGCGGCTGTTGAATCCCGGCGACCTCGTCATCACAGGCGACATTCCGCTGGCCGCCGACGTGCTGACCAAGGGCGGTTTTGCGCTGAATCCGCGCGGCGAGTTTTACACGAAGGACAATATCGCCCAGCAACTGACGATGCGCGCCTTCATGGAAGAGTTGCGCAGCGGCGGCGTGGACACGGGCGGCCCGGCCGCCTTCAGCCAGTCCGACCGGCAACAGTTCGCCAACAGCCTGGACCGGCACCTGAGCAAGCATCACCGCAAGCCGGCGCCAGCGCCATAATCCGAGGACGAAAAAAAACCGGCGCAAGCCGGTTTTTTACGTGCATCTAACTTAGCGTGCAACTTTTTTCGTGCCCACCACTTCCACCGTGACGCGGCGGTTCTTGGCGCGGCCGGCGGCACTCGTGTTGTCGGCCACGGGCTGGGTTTCTCCCTTGCCTTCCGTGTAGACGCGGTTCGTTTCCACGCCTTGCGCCACCAGATAGGCCTTGACGGCTTCGGCGCGGCGCTGCGACAGTTTCTGGTTGTAGGCGTCCGGGCCGACGGCATCCGTATGGCCGACCGTGACGATGACTTCCAGATCCATGTCCGACAACTGGCCCAGCAACTGGTCCAGCGCCGCCTTGCCTTGCGGCTTGAGTGTCGATTGATCGAAATCAAACAGCGCTTCGGAAGCAAACGACACTTTTTCCGACACGGGTGCCGGTGCCGGTGCGGCCACGATGACAGGCGCCGGCATGGCGACGACAGGGGCAACTTCGGGTGCCGGCTGGTAGGCGGGCGTGGCGCTGGCCGGGCGGCCCAGTTTATACACGAGGCTGACGGAGTACAGGTCCGCATCGCCGCGGTTGCCGACGGCGTCGTTCAGGCGATAGCGCTCGACTTCGCCGCGCAAGGCCAGTGCTTCGCTGAACTTGTATTCCAGGCCCAGGCCCAGCTTGGCGTTGAGCTTGCGCTCGCTGGCATGGGTATTGGTCGAACCCAGCAGGCGGTTGCCGCTGAACTCCGTGTTGGTCTTGGTGTAGTGCATGCCGACACGGCCCAGCAGGGACAGGCGCTGCGACAGGGGCAGCTGGCCCAGCAAGTCCAGGTTCACGCCGCGAAAGCCCGCTTGTCCGTTCAGCACGCCGTTGCCGCTGGTGGTCGACTTGAAATCGAACTTGCCCAGGTCAAAGTAGCCCGCTTCCACGGCGAAATACTGGTTCAACTGGCGGCCGACAAACAGTTTATAGCCGGTGTCGCGCTGGTCCTTGCTGAAACCGGTGACGGTTTCGCCGTTGGCGGCCAGGCTGGCGCGCAGGCGCGGCTCGTCGATGTTGGCGCGCGACTGGCCCACGCCCGCGCCGATGTACCAGGCGCTGTTGGCCCAGTCCGGGTTGATGAAAGTGTTGTCCTGCGCCTGCGCCGATTGCGCCGCCAGCAAGGCGCCGGTCATGACGCTCAGTGCGCCCAATGTGTGTGCGATAGTCATGGTCATGTCCCGGTTATTTGGTGATCTGGTTATTGCGCAGGGTAACGGCAGCAGCCGTCAGCACGCGGCCATTGAGCAGGGTCGTGTTGTCGCCCACCGTGATGGCAGCCGACTGGCCCAGGATATTGCCCTTGAAGACGCTATTCGCGGCCAGGGTGGTCGGGCCGACGGGCAGCCAGCTGACGTTGTCGGCCGTGGCGCCATTGTTCAGGGCAACCACCGAGTTGACGGTCGAGTTCAAGGTCAGCGCCGTGCGGAAGATGTACACGCCAGGACCGTTCAGTGTCAGGGTGCCCGTGATGCTGATGGCGCCCGCATAGCAATACACACCGGGACCGAAGGTCTGGCCACCGAGGTCGATGCCGCCGGCAAAGCTGACGTCGCAGCTACGGCTGTTGCCGTCCGTGATCGCCGCCTGCAGGTCCGTCATGGCACCGGCCAGGATGGCACCTGACTTGTAGTTGGTAAAGCCGGCCGCCTGGGTCGGATCGGTGGTCTGCGACGGCGCACCGACGTCGCCCGTGATCAGGGTGGTGCCGCCCGAATTGTTCGTGATCGAGGTGCCGGCCAGCACGCCGAACGGTGCCGCGCGGCCCAGGACGATCGGATTGAGGACGGGCGGGATGGCCACTGCTGTGACGGTCAGCAGCGCGCTGCCCGACTGGCCGCCGGCCGTGGCCGTGATGCTGCTGGTGCCGGCGGCGATGCCGGTGGCGACGCCCGTGTTCAGTACCGTGGCATTGGCAACCGTGCCCGAGGTCCAGGCGGCGCCGTTGGTGATGATGGCGTTCGAGCTGTCCGAATACGTTGCGGTGGCAATGAATTGTTGCGTGGCGCCGACAGCGATGCTGGCGGTGGCCGGCGTGACGGCGATGCTGACCACGGTAATGGCAGGCACGGTGACGGTGGTGCTGGCCGTCTTGCCGTTGAAGCTGGCATTCATGACGCTGCTACCAAAGATAACGCCGGTGACGAGGCCGCTGCTGGCGACGGTGGCCGCAGCTGGCGTGGCGGACACAAAGCTGCTGCCGGCCGTGACGTCAGCCGTGCTGTTGTCCGAGTAGGTGGCAATGACGGCCAGCTGGCGCGTCGCGGCCACTGGCACGGTCGGGTTTTGCGGCGTGACGGCGATCGACAGCAAGGTGGCTGGCGAGACGGTCAACTGGGCTGCCGCGCTCTTGCCGCCGAACGCGGCGCTGATGTTGCTGCTGCCGGCGGCGATGCCCGTGCTCAAGCCTGTGGCGGCATTGACTGTCGCGCTGGCCGGCGTGGCCGACGTCCAGGCCGACTTGGCGCTGACGTCTTGCGAGGAGCCGTCGCTATACGTGGCGATGGCCGTGAATTGCTGGCCGGCGCCGATGGCGACCGTGGCCGTGGCTGGTGTGACGACGAGGCTGGACAGGGTAGCGCCCGGCAAGCCGAGGATGGGATCGCGCCCCTGGTCGCCGCCACCGCAGCCGGCAAGGGCGGCCATGGTCAGCAGACCTGCCGAGACGAGCAGCGGGGTCATGTATCGCTTGAAGATGTTCATGTGTTTCCTTTGTGCATGGGCAAATATTTGCCGGGCATCCGCCGATGGGGTCATCCGCAGAGCCATGCCGCCCTTCGCTACAGGGCGATGGCGTCACAGGCATGCACTATTTCATTTAGGAAACTTCAAGTATGTTCGGTGGCGCGCATAGCTTGTCCTGGTTTGGAAATGGGGACGAAAGGACACGATTCGGCCTGAAAAACAACGCCAGTGTGCGGAAGGCAGGCGCAAAAAAGCCGGCGCATGGCCGGCTTCGACAGGGCGGGGTGGTTGCTTACTCTTCGCGCACCCACGTCTGCGAGCGGCCAAACATCGGCACGCCGACATAGCCGCGCACTTGCAGCTTGGTGCCGCCTTCAATCAGCTCGGCCTTGCTCTTGTAGACCTTGCCGGTGGCCGGGTCCGTGATCTCGCCGCCCGTCCATTCCTTGCCGTCATATTTCAGGCCGGACAGGATCACCAGGCCGATGATGGGCTGGTCCTTGTTGGCGCCCGCGCACTTGTCGCACTTGGGATTTTGATCTTCATTCGGGGCACGGAACAGCTTGTCGATCTTGCCTTGCAAGACGCCGTTGTTTTCCGTGATGACGACGAGGGATTTCGGCTTGCCGCTGGCGTCGTCGATGGTTTTCCACGTGCCCACGGGGGTATAGTTGCCGTCGCGCGCGGTGGCGCTGCCGGCGATGGCCAGGGCGGCCACCAGTACGCTTGCTTTGAATACTTTATGCATCGCTAGTCTCCATTGGTTTTTTGATCGTGTCACGAACAGTTATATACCAAGGCAAGACCAGCAGTGCTGCGCGGCGTCACTGGGACGGCCGCGCAATCCTTCCAAACTTGCCTTATGCGCTGGCTAGTTTAGCAAACTGTTCGCGCAGTTTTTCAATTGTCGCCGAAAAACTGAGCAAACGCTCGTTTTCTTGCGCAACAATGGCGGCCGGCGCGCGCGCGACAAAGCTTTCATTGCCCAATTTGCTGTTGACTTTGGCAATTTCCGCTTCGATGCGGGCGATTTCCTTGCCCAGGCGCTCACGTTCGGCAGCCACGTCGATTTCCACTTTCAGCATCAGCTTGGTGGTGCCGACGATGGCGACGGCTGCTGGCGAGTCCGGCAACGCATCGACGATCTGCACTTCCGCCAGCTTGCCCAGCGACTGGATGTACGGTGCGTACGACGCCAGCGCGGCCTTTTCAGTGGCATTGCCCGCTTCGACGATCAGCGGCACGCGCACGGAAGGCGAGATCTGCATTTCGCCGCGCAGGTTGCGCGTCGCGTCCGTCAAGGCTTTCAGCTGCTGCATCCACGCTTCCGCGCTTTCATCGATCTTGTCGGTGTTGGCGATCGGATACGGTTGCATCATGATGGAATCGCCTTCCGCCTTCAAGGTCTTGCCGGCCAAAGGCGCCACCGTCTGCCACAGGGCTTCCGTGACGAACGGGATGATCGGATGGGCCAGGCGCAGCACCACTTCCAGCACGCGCAGCAGGGTGTGGCGGGTGGCGCGCTGCTGGCCTTCCGTACCTTGCTGTACTTGCACCTTGGCTACTTCCAGGTACCAGTCGCAATACTCGTCCCACACGAACTTATAGATCGATGCGGCGATATTGTCGAAACGGAAGTCTTCAAAGCCCTTGGCCACGTCCAGTTCCGCCTTTTGCAGCAGGGAAATAATCCACTTGTCCGCTTGCGACAGGTCGGCGTCATTTGGCGTGCAATCCTTGCCTTCCGTATTCATCATGACGAAACGGGTGGCGTTCCACATCTTGTTGCAGAAGTTGCGGTAGCCTTCGCAGCGGCCCAGGTCGAAATTGATGTTGCGGCCCAGCGAGGCATAGCTGGCCATGGTGAAGCGCACGGCATCCGTGCCGTAGGCCGAAATGCCTTCCGGGAATTCCTTGCGCGTTGCCTTGGTGATCTTTTCCGCGTCGCGCGGATTCATCAGGCCCGTGGTGCGCTTGACGATCAAGCCTTCCAGGTCGATGCCGTCGATCAGGTCGATCGGGTCCAGGGTGTTGCCTTTCGACTTGGACATTTTTTGCCCCGTCGAATCGCGCACCAGGCCGTGCACGTAGACGGTTTCAAACGGTACCTTGCCCGTGAAGTGCGCCGTCATCATGACCATGCGCGCCACCCAGAAGAAGATGATGTCGAAACCCGTCACCAGCACGGATGATGGCAGGAACGCCTTCATGTCCGGCGTTTCTTCAGGCCAACCCATGGTCGAGAACGGCACCAGGGCGGACGAGAACCACGTGTCGAGCACGTCGTCGTCGCGCTTCAAGGGGCCCGTGCTGCCGGCCGCCTGCGCCTTGGCTTGTGCCTCGGCTTCCGTCTTGGCAACGAAGATATTGCCGGCGTCGTCGTACCACGCCGGGATTTGATGGCCCCACCACAGCTGGCGCGAGATGCACCAGTCCTGGATGTTGTTGAGCCATTGGTTGTAGGTGGTGCTCCAGTTTTCCGGCACGAACTTGATTTCGCCGTTGGCGACCTTGTCCAGCGCCGTCTCGGCGATCGACTTGCCTGGGAAGAACGTGCCTTCCGGGGCTGGTTTGCTCATGGCGACAAACCACTGGTCCGTCAGCATCGGCTCGATGACGACGCCCGTGCGGTCGCCGCGCGGCACCATCAGCTTGTGCGGTTTGACCTGTTCCAGCAAGCCTTGCGCGTCGAGGTCGGCGACGATCTGCTTGCGCGCGGCAAAGCGGTCCATGCCGCGGTAGGCTTCCGGCGCGTCGTCGGTGATCTTCGCGTCCAGCGTCAGGATGACGATCTGCGCCAGTTTGTGGCGCTGGCCCACGGCGTAATCGTTCATGTCGTGCGCGGGGGTAATCTTCACGCAGCCCGTGCCGAATTCCTTGTCGACGTATTCGTCGGCGATGATGGGGATTTCGCGGTCGGTCAGCGGGAGTTTGAGCATCTTGCCCACCAGCGGCAGGTAGCGCTCGTCCGTCGGATCGACGGCCACGGCCACGTCGCCCAGCATGGTTTCAGGACGGGTGGTGGCCACCGTCAGGAAACCACTGCCGTCGGCCAGCGGGTACTTGATGTACCACATGGAACCGTCTTCTTCTTCGGACACCACTTCCAGGTCGGACACCGCCGTGCCCAGTACGGGATCCCAGTTCACCAGGCGCTTGCCGCGGTAGATCAGGCCTTGCTCGAACAGGCGTACGAAGACGTCGGTGACGACTTTCGAGCGCGGCTCGTCCATCGTGAAGTATTCGCGCTGCCAGTCGGCCGAGGCGCCCAGGCGGCGCATCTGGCCGGTGATGATGGAACCGGATTTTTCTTTCCATTCCCACACTTTTTCCACGAACTTCTCGCGGCCCAGGTCATGGCGCGAAATCTTTTGCGCGTCCAGCTGGCGTTGCACGACGATTTGCGTGGCGATGCCCGCGTGGTCGGTGCCGGGAATCCAGGCCGTGTTGTGGCCCAGCATGCGGTGGTAGCGGGTCAGGCCATCCATGATGGTCTGGTTGAACGCATGGCCCATGTGCAGGGTGCCGGTGACGTTCGGCGGCGGCAACTGGATGCTGAAGGAAGGTTTTCCGGCATCGAGGGTGGCGGTGAAGTAACCGCGCTGTTCCCACTCGGTGCGCCAGAATTGTTCAATGTCGGCGGGCTCGAAAGACTTGGCTAATTCCATGATTTGGCGTGTGATTGGCAAAAGGAACCATTATAAGGGGTGCATAAAGCATGCGCAGCAAATAGCGGGCCTGGATGAGCCGAAAAGCCGCGCACGATTGAGCAATATTGCTGCATTGTATTTTTTCTAAGCTATCATCTTTGCAACATTATTTGAAAACTCAGGCAATCATGAAAAAATTGTGGCAATTGGCCGTGCTCGGCGCTGGATTGGCTGCCGGTGGCGCGTGCGCCGGCGTTCCGGAGGGGATGGCGGCTCTGCAGGATGGGCGCTGCAGCAAGGCCGTGGCGCAATTGCGCGGACCGGCGCAAGGTGGCAATGTCGAGGCGCAAAAGGTCCTCGCCGATATCTACATGGGCGAGAAAGGATGCCGGGACGTGGAGCGCAGCGAGGTCGAAGCGGAGCGCTGGTATCTGCTGGCGGCCAAGGGCGGCGATCGCGCCGCGCAGGAGGCGCTGGTTTTCATGTATGCATACGCGCCGGGCCGCATGCTCAATCCATCGCGCGCGCGGCCCTGGTTGGGCGTCATGGCCGCGCAGGGTGAGGGCAAGCCGCTGCAGGACCTGGCACAAATGTATGAGCGGGGCGAAGGCGGGCCGGTCGACCGGGTGCTGTCGTATGCGCTCAACCTGCTGGCGCTGCAAGACAAGGAGTGGAGCGGTGCGGCCGCGATGGAGAAGTCCCTGCCGGCGCGCCGTGGGAGGATGTCGCCGGACCAGGTCGACGAGGCCGTGCACCTGGCCGGCCTTTGGCAGCGCGGCGCGCCTCTGCCGACGACGTCGCAGACGGGACAGCGTTCGCCGCAGGATTGGTACCGCCACGCCGCCGAGGGTGGCGACATGGAAGCCGCTTACCAGCTGGGTTTGCTGTGCTGGAAAGGCACGGGCGGCCTGGATGAAAAGCAGGCCGCCCGCTGGCTGCGCAAGGCTGCCGAAAGCGGCATTGTCAAGGCCCAGCTGCAGCTGGCCGTGCTGTATGGCGAGGAGGCGGGCGTGCCGCAGGACTATGTGCTCGCATCCATGCTGAGCCAGTTGGCGGCGGCGGGCGGCGCGACGGGCGCCGGCGACGCCGTGGCCCGCTGGACAAAGAAACTGAATGCGGCGCAACAGGCCGAGGCGCAGCAGCTGGCGCGGGCATGGAAAGTGGGCATGCCGTTGCCGCAGGTTTCGGTGCATGGCATGGAACGCTTGATCAATTATGTGCGCGAGGCACGCAACAAGCTGCCGCCGACGCCAGAGGTGACGGCGCTGTTCAAGGCTGCCAAAGAGGGCGACGAAGCTGCCTTTGGCAAGCTGCTGGCCGGCGTCGCCGAGCCGGGCGCCTATGCGCTCGACAGGAGTCCCTTGCTGAACTATTTGATTTCGCCTCCATCGAGCATGTACAAAGCCGAAGCGGCATGGCTGAATGCGCAAACCCGGCAGGACGACGATCAGCAGCGACTGGCGCAGGCGCCGCTGCAGGCGCGCCGCCAGGCGCTGCGTGAGCAGTACGCCGCGCTGTTGCCCGCCAAGCTGCGCATGATGACGCTGCTGTTGCAACGCGGCGTGCCGCTCGGCGAAGGCGATACGCTTTACCACGCCGCACCGCTGCATCTGGCTGCCCTGTACGGCAATGCCGCAATGGTGCGCCTGTTGCTGGCGCATGGCGCCGATGTGCGGCAATACGGCGGCGAAAACCACACGCAGGCGCCGCTGGAATACGCCTTGCAGCAGGAGGATGCGGACATCTTGCCGGAATTGATCGACGCGAAAGAACGTACGGCCAGCATGATCGCCATGCTCGACGCAGGCGCGGGCCGGCCCTATTTGCTGGTAGACCAATACCTGGCAGAGAAAAAGGCCAAGAAAGGCGGGGCTGCGCAGCCAGCGGAACGGCCGCTGGCCGATTCTTTGCTATGGGGGCCCTTGCTGCGCCTGACGCGCGGCACCGAAGTGCTCGATAAAATGCTGGCCACCGGCACCACGCCAAATACTGATGAGCAGGAAAAGTCGCTGTACGCCTATGCCGCCGAAGCGGGCAACGCCGGCGCGCTGGACTGGCTCAAGCAGCGCGTGCCCCGGCATGACGCGAAGGGAAATGACCGCTGGCTCGACGCTGCGATGCGCGCCATGTACAACTACCAGCCGACGTCCGAGGACGTGCTGCGCCAACTGGTGGTGCCCGGCATGCCATGGCAGCAAGTCGGACCCGCCGCCGAAGTTTCTTACAAGGGACAGCAGGCGGCGCTCGATTCGCGGCGTCTGGAAAAGGAGACGCTGCTGTGGCAT
>NZ_JABXFH010000019.1:0-105695 GCF_013372745.1 Janthinobacterium sp. BJB401
ACACAAGAATCAATCACTTCACAAGCATGTTAAAAAATCTTCCTTTCGAATGGCTGGTCGGCTTGCGCTACACGCGGGCCGGCAAGCGCAGTGGCCGCAACAGTTTTATCTCTTTTATTTCGCTCATTTCCATGGCCGGCATCGGCCTGGGTGTGGCGGCGCTGATCGTCGTGCTGTCCGTGATGAACGGCTTCCAGAAGGAAGTGACGGACCGCATGCTGTCCGTGCTGGCCCACGTGGAAGTGTTCGACAACAGCGGCAGCATGCCGGACTGGCGCGCCGAAGCGGCGCAGGCCTTCAAGAATCCTGCTGTGAAAGGCGCCGCGCCGTTCGTGGAAACGCAGGGCATGCTGCTGCGCGACGATGCGCTGCGTCCGGCCATCGTGCGCGGCGTGCTGCCCGAGGAAGAGCCGAACGTCTCCGACGTGGCAGGCCAGACGCGCATGGGCAGCTTCAAGGCGCTGCAGCCGGGCACCTTCAATATCGTGCTGGGCATCGAGCTGGCGCGCGCCTTGCGCGTCAACCTCGGCGAAAAAGTCACCCTGATGCTGGCGCAGGGCCAGGTCACGCCGGCCGGCGTGCTGCCGCGCATGCGCAGTTTTACCGTCAGCGGCATCTTCCAGGCGGGCCACAATGAATTCGACGCCGGCCTGGCCTTCATCAACATCGAAGACGGCCAGCGCCTGCTGCGCCTCGACGGTCCATCCGGCCTGCGTTTACGCCTGGCCGACATGAACCGGGCGCCGCAAGTGGCGGCGGAGCTGAAAAAGACCATGCCTGGCGACCTGTGGCTGCGCGACTGGTCGAAGCTGAACGCCAACTGGTTCGCCGCCGTGCAGACTGAAAAACGCATGATGTTCATCATCCTGACCCTGATCATCGCCGTGGCCGCCTTCAACCTCGTGTCGACCCTGGTGATGACGGTGACGGACAAGCAGGCCGATATCGCGATTTTGCGCACCCTGGGTGCTTCCCCTCGCTCCATCATGAAGATATTCATGATCCAGGGCGCGCTGGTGGGTATCCTGGGCACGATTTTGGGAGTCGGCGGCGGCGTGCTGGTGGCGATGAACATCGACGTCATCGTGCCCTTCATCGAGCATTTGCTGGGCGTGCAGTTCCTCTCCAAGGACATCTATTTCATCAGCACCGTGCCGTCCGACCTGCGCTGGCCCGACGTCACCAAGATCGGCGTGCTGGCCGTGATCCTCGCCTTTTTGGCGACCCTGTACCCAAGCTGGTGGGCTGCCCGCGTGAAACCTGCGGAAGCCCTGCGCTATGAATAAACCACTGACGACTACCATGACCGATCTGAATAAACCTGCCTCCAACGGCGCTTCCGCCGATTCCGCCGTCCTTTCCTGCCGCGGCCTGGGCAAGACTTTCACGCAGGGCAGCTACAAGGTGCAGGTGCTGGCTGGCATCGACATCGACGTTCACCGTGGCGAACGCGTCGCCATCGTCGGCGCCTCCGGTTCCGGCAAATCGACCCTGCTGCACCTGCTGGGCGGCCTCGATACGCCCACCAGCGGCAAGGTGACCCTGCTGGGCAAGGACTTCGCCACCCTCAGCGAAAAGGCGCGCGGCGACTTGCGCAACGCCTCGCTGGGCTTCGTCTACCAGTTCCACCACTTGCTGCCCGAGTTTTCCGCGCTCGACAACGTCGCCATGCCCTTGATGATACGGCGCATGAAGCGCGCGCCGGCCACCGAGCTGGCGCAGCAAATCCTCACGCGCGTGAACCTGGCCAAGCGGGTCACGCACACGCCCGGTGAATTGTCAGGCGGCGAGCGCCAGCGCGTGGCCCTGGCCCGCGCCCTCGTCACGCAGCCGGCCTGCGTGCTGGCCGATGAACCGACGGGCAACCTCGATCACGCCACGGCCGAACAGATTTTCGACCTGATGCTGGAACTGTCGCGCACCCTGGGCACGGCCTTCGTCATCGTCACGCACGATATCGAACTGGCCAGGCGCTGCGACCGCGTGCTGCGCCTGACGGACGAAGGGCTGCAGCCGTACCAATATTAAGGAACCGCCATGCTGTGGATCGACACGCACTGCCACCTCGACGCGCATGAATTCGGCGATGAATCGCTGCAGGTGGCGGCGCGCGCGCAGCAGCAAGGCGTGGACATGATCGTCATTCCCGCCGTCGAACGGGCCAATTTCAGCATCGTGCGCGACCTGGCGGCAGCGGCGCCCAACGCCTGCTATGCGCTCGGCATCCACCCGATCTACGTGCCGCACGCCACCGAGGACGATTTGCTCGCCCTGCGCGAAGCCGTGGCGCTGGCGATGAATGACCCGCGCTTTGTCGCCATCGGCGAAATCGGACTCGATTTCTTTATCCCCATGCTGTGCGAACCGGCCATGCGCGCCAGGCAGGAACACTTCCTGCGCGAGCAACTGAAAATCGCCCGCGACTTCGACCTGCCCGTGCTGACCCACGTGCGCCGCTCGCAGGACATCGTCCTCAAGCACGCGCGCCAGATCCGCCCGAACGGTGGCATCGCGCATGCGTTCAACGGCAGCTTCCAGCAGGCGCAAGGCTATATCGACCTCGGTTTCAAGCTGGGGTTTGGCGGCGCCATGACCTTTACCCGCGCGCTGCAGATACGCCGCATGGCCACGGAGTTGCCCCTGGATGCCATCGTGCTGGAGACGGACGCGCCCGATATTTCCCCCAGCTGGATACACCCGGGCCGCAACAGCCCCGAAGAATTGCCGCGCATCGGCGCCGTGCTGGCCGAGTTGCGCGGCCTGGCATTGGCCGACGTGGCCGTTGCCACCAGCGCCAATGCGCGCGCCGTACTGCCCCGATTACCCTTGATGGAATGAGACCACAATGAACAACAAGATCATCCTGGCCGCTTGCCTGTCCGGTGCCTTCGCTCCCGTTATGGCTGCGACCAGCGCCCAGTGCGACGGCTTGCCGCGCCTCGACGTCACCACGCCGGCCGGCTTTTGCGTGGCCGTGCTGGCCGACGGCCTGAAATTCCCCCGTGGCGTGCTGCCGCTGACGAATGGCGACATCCTCGTCACGGACATGACGGGATGGGCGCCGAAGCAGGGTAAATTGTGGCTGTTGCAGCCCAAGGCGGCCGGTGGCGGCTACGAGCGCAAGCTGCTGCTCGACAAGCTCGATCGCCCGAACGGCATCGTGCAGGGACCGGATGGCATGGTCTACGTGGGCGAGGTGGGACGCATCTTCCGCTTCGACTTGCGCGACACCACGCGCACCGTCACTGACGTGATCGGCGGCAAGGCCAAGACGCCGCGCCTGCCGGGCCTCGGTTTGCACCTGCTGACAAACATGCGCTTCAGCCCCAAGGGTGACCTGTACGTGAACGTGGGCTCGAGCACCGACCATTGCGAGAACGATGGCAAGGCGCCCGACCCGGCCAAGGCATGTCCTTCGGCGGAAGGCCTGGAAGCGCTGGGCGCCATCCGCGAATACACGATGGCCTGGCCGGCCGGCACGGTGACGAGCTGGCGCACGCATGCGCGCGGCTTGCGCAATTCGATGGCGCTGGCCTTCCACCCTGCGACGGGCGAGCTGTGGCAGGCGGAAAACTCGCGCGACGCCATCCAGGCCGCCATGCCGCAACTGAAAAGCGACGAGAACCTGCCGCACGAGGAACTGAATCTGATCAAGACCGACCGGCACTACGGCTGGCCGTACTGCTACGACGACAACGTCGCCAGTCCCGAATATCCGAAGACGGCGTGCGACGCCCAATACGCGGCGCCGGAGCGCCTGCTGCCCGGCCATGCCGCACCGCTGGGCATGACCTTTTATACGGCCAGCCGCTTCCCGGCGCTGTACAAGAATAGCCTGATCATCGGCTACCACGGCTACCGCAGCAACGGCCACCGCCTGGTGGCCCTGCTGCCCGACAAGGCCGGCGCGCCGCTGGGCAAGTCCGTCGACTTGATCAGCAACTGGGAACGCAAGGGCAAGCAGGGCAGAGGCGCGCCCGTCGACGTGAAGCAGGGGCAGGATGGCGATATCTATATGGCCGATGATCATAATGGGCTGGTGCTGAAGCTGCATTATGCGGCGCCGGGCAAACCGTAACTTTCACCGGTTTCGTACGTGTAGGTCGGATTTGCGGGGCAACGCCGCGCGTAATCCGACATCATTGTTGGCTGGTGTTGTCGGGTTACGGCCTTTGGCCTAACCCGACCTACCCGACCTACGCTTGACCTCGCTCAGTGCGGGGCTGGCGCATCCTTCTACAATCAGCCAGACCTCCCTCACTGACCATGGCTGGCCATGCATGTCCCTTTCCTTTTCATTGTATTGAGCCTGTGCCTGCCCAGCGCACACGGGCAGGGCGCAGCCTATGCTCCGGCGCCGCGCCTGAGCGCCGACCAGCTGATCGCGTATTACCAGGAAGGGCCGGCCAAGGGAGTGATGGCCGATGCTGTCTTCCTGCTCGATCAGCGCTACGCCCAAGGCTACCTGGCCGGCGTGGCCGATGCGGCGCAGGGGCGGCTGTGGTGCGATACGGGCCGGCTGAAAACGGTGGAAATCGACGCGCACATCGTCGCCGAACTGAAAAAGCTGCCCGCGCGCGCGCGTCTGGGCGAAGCGTCCACCCTGATCGTCGCCATTCTGGCGCGGCGTTTTCCCTGTTCCACTCCACCACCAGGAGGCTGACGTGAAACCTGCATTCATCAAGCTGCGCGAGAATTATCCGAGCGTGGCCGCCGTCGACCAGGCGGCCCTGTTCGGCGAAATCGGCTGGGAAGACTTGATCGGCAAGGACAGCTTTGCCAATACCTGCGCCATCCGCGTCAGCCTGGCCCTGATCAAGGCCGGCGTCAAGGTCAAGGGCCGCATGGCCATCCGCAAGGGGCCGTTCAAGGGCGCGCTGATCGAACCGGGACAGGCCAAGCTGGCGCACATGCTGGCCAGCCCCTCGATGTTTGGCCCGCCCGAGAAATTCGCACGCGACGCCGCCATCGCCGGCATCGGCCAGCGCAAGGGCCTCGTCGCCTTTTTCCGCATTCCCGGTTACCTGGGTGGCGCGGGCGGGCATATCGACATCCTCTTGCCATCCATCGGCGTGAAGGTGTGCGGTTCCGAGTGCTACTGGGATTGCGCGGAAGTGTGGTTCTGGGAAATCCGTTGACGCCTATTTGAACTTCTTGCTGGAGCGTCCGCGCGAAGCCGCGTTATGCGCGCGCAGGATGGAGTCGACCCGCTCCGACGCGTCGCGCGACAGGTTTTGCGCCACGGCGATATCGGGGAAGAATTCGGGCAGGCGGTAGCTGAGCCACGCATACGCGGAATAGTAGCGGCAAGTGTCTTCCACCTGCTGCAAATTCTGCGTACCGCCGCCATACGCGTGCTGGCGCAAGGTGCTGGTTTTTCCCTGCGACAGATTCTTCGCCCAGTGTTCCCATGCCGTCTGCAAGGACGGCACCTTGCTCGATATCGGCACCAGCGACAGGGTGAACTTGTCGGCCACGGACAGCGGCAGGGTGTCGAGCCAGACGGCGCGCTCCTTCTGGTCTTCCGTGATGCGGGGGAAGAAAAAGCCGTCCGGCACGTCGATATTGTGGATGAAGCGGCGCAGCAGTTTGGACAGCGACAGTTCGCCCGTCACCGACGAAATGCGGTGCAGGTGTTCAAGCGAGGGCGCCACGGCAAAGCCGCTGGTGTTCAGCGGGTGCAGCTTTTCCTTCAGCAGGGCGCGCATCACTTCATGCGTCTCGTTGTCGTAGCCGGCCACGAGTCCTTCTTCATGCACGCCGTAGCGGCCCGCGCGCCCGGCGATCTGGCGCGCCAGCGCGGCTGAAATCTCTTCCTCTTCGCGGCCATTGTATTTGACGCAGGTGGTCATGACGATGCGCGCGATCGGCATGTTCAGGCCCATCGCCAGCGCATCCGTGCCGACGACGATATCGGCCGTGCCATCGCGGAAGCGCTGCGCCTGCGCGCGCCGCACTTCGGGCGACAGGTTGCCGTAGACGGTGGCCACCGACAGCCCCGTTTCCGTGATCATGTCGCGCCACATCAGCACTTCGCGGCGCGAAAAGGCGATGACGGCGTCGCCGCGGCGCAGGTTGCGCACCTTGCGCACGGCGGTCGGCTCCATCGACAGGGGTGCCATGCGCTTGAGTACATGCACTTCCAGCGGGCAGTCGAGGCGTTCGGCCAGCGCCTCGATGGCGCGCCGCGCTTCGGGGGCTCCTACCAGATACACGGTGTGGGCGGGCGCGCCGCAGACGGCCGCCGTCCACGCGGCGCCCCGGTCCGGGTCGGCCAGCATCTGGATTTCATCAATGACGGCCACTTCGACGACGGTTTTCGTGTCCAGCATTTCCACCGTGCTGGCCACGTGCGTGGCGCCATCAACGACCCTGCGCTCCTCGCCCGTGATCAGGCTCACGGCCAGCGGTTTGCCATGCGGCGCGGCTTCCTGCAGGCGCTCGTAGTTTTCCAGGGCCAGCAGGCGCAAGGGCGCAAGGTAGATGCCGTTTTTTGCCTTGACCAGCGCTTCCATCGCGCGGTGCGTCTTGCCGGAATTGGTGGGGCCCAAGAGGGCGATGAAGCGGCGCGGCAGGCGGCGCGCCATCTCGAACGAGGCCGGATACTCGGCCAGGTTGATGCTCTGGCGCGTGCGCGCCGCATGCTGTTCTTCCTGCTGGCGCTCGATGGCGTGATGGAAGCGCTGGCGGATGCGGTCGAACACCATGCCGGCCGGCTCGGACGTCTGCAAGTCGGCCAGCGTATGCAGGAAAACCATCGGATCCGTGTCCACGTCCTCGCTCAAGCCCGCGATATCGGCGACGAAATCCATCACGTGCTGGCGCAGTTCCTCGAACACGGCCGCGCTGGCCCGTTCGCGCACGAGGGCCAGCTTGGTCTCGCGGTCCATCTTGCGCCACTTGGCCGGCCGCGCCAGCACGCCTTGGCTTGGTACCAGCGCATACGGCACCACCAGGTGGCCAGCCTTGACCACGCCGGAAAAGCGCACGAAGACGCGGCCTTCCATTTTCACCAGGCGGATATGCTCGGCCAGTTCCCCCAGTTCCGCGACCAGGGTAGCGTCGTTATTGTCTTCGCTGCTGTCGGAAATGTCGGTGGAAATGTCGGGAGGAAGTGCGGAGGAAGTCATGTCGTGCCTGGGTGTTGAAGTAAGCGAGGCCGATTATACCGTCGATGGCGGTGGGCGGTGGTGGCCAGGCCTGGTGCTTGCATGTTCAGGCGGCACGCGCGTGCACCAGGCGCAGGCCCCAGCCCGTGGCGATCTTGCCGTCGCTTCCTTGCAGATATGCCACGACATCCAGGAACGCGCCGCGCAGGCGCTGCCTGCCGCCGTCGTCCAGGCGGTCGATATCGTAGGTGTCCAGCAGGGCGGCCCACAGTTCGCCCGGCGTGGGCGTCCATGGGACGTCGATGTCGTCAAATTCAACGTCTGCAAAACTGCCATCGAGCAGTTCCCTCCAGCCGGCTTCCGACCCCGTGCGGCGGTCGCCCAAGCGCAGAGGCGGCAGCTCGGTGCTGGCGATCGGTTTGAACACGCGCATGAAAACGTCGTTCACTTCGCCCAGCAAGAACGTCCTGCCGACAATGGCGGCGAACTGGCCAGCGGGGCGCAGCACGCGGCGGATTTCACGCACGACTTGTTCGATGTCGTTCATCAGCATCAGCGCCATGTGCGAAACGAGATAGTCGACGCTGGCCGATGGCAGGTCGAGCGCCTGGCCGCGCCCTGGCAGCAGATGCACGGACGGGGGCAGGGCGGCGCGCGCGACGGCCAGTTCAGCCTGGCTCATGTCGATGCCGAGCAGTTGCAGCCGGGCTTGCCGCCTGGCTGCCAGCAAACCCAGCAGATGGCCGTCGCCGCAGGCCAGGTCGAGCACGGTCAATGGCGTGTCCACTTCCGGGACCAGGCTGGTCAGCACATGGTAGGACGAGATCCAGCTACCAGCGGGGGAACTGGCCGGCAGATGAGCAAACGCGGCGCTGGTCGCGCCGACTTGCCTTTGATGAAAGTCCTGCAAATAAGTTTCGGCCGCTGTCAGTAGGGTCATGCAAGGTCCGCAAAGTCGTCGCGCCTGGCGCCGGATGGCCATCTTAGCATGGAGAAAATTTCACCAGCGGTGGTACCGGATGGCGTGCTGAGCTTTCTTATTCAGGGCGCCATTGCGCCAGATCAGAGGGCAAACAGTAGAAAACGCTCACAGTACCTGAACCCTTTTCGCCGCGAGCTGATTCTGCCTTGATTCTGCCTTCTTATGCGCACCCTGATACTCGGCTTTGCCGCTGGCGCTGCCTGGTTGCAGACGCAGGCAAGTTTGCCGCCGTACGCGGGCGTGCTGTTGTGGGTGATCGCTGGCATAGGGTTGACGGCTAGTCTGCTGCTGCGCAGTCACGTGCGCTGGCGCTTCGGCTGGCGTTCCATTGTTGCGCTTGCCGCTGGCGTGGGACTGGGTTTTTACTGGGCGGCCTGGCTGGCCCAGGCCGCCATGGCGCCGCAACTGGCGCTGGCCGATGAAGGACAGGATATTGTTGTCACGGGCACTGTGGTCAGTCTGCCGTACCGCTTCGAGCAGGGCGTGCGCTTCAATTTTGCTGTGGAGAAGGCAGTTGGGGCGAAGGTGCCGCCTTTGATCGCGCTGTCCTGGTACGCGGGGTTTCGTGACGAAGTGACGAACGTCGTGGGCGACGTGCAGCCGGGCGAGCGCTGGCGCCTGACGGTGCGGCTGCAGCGTCCGCACGGCAATGCGAACCCGATGGGTTTTGACTACGAAGCGTGGCTGCTGGAGCAGGGCGTGCGCGCCACGGGCTATGTACGGCCGCAGCCGCGCGCAGACACTCCGAACGTGCGCCTGGCTGCCTTCGTGCCCGGCTTTGGCAATATGGTGGAGGCCAGCCGCGCGGCCTTGCGCGCGCGGATTTTGCGCAGCCTGGAAGGCAAGCAGTATGCGGGCGTGATCGTGGCGCTGGTGGTGGGCGACCAGCGCGCCATACCCCAGTCGGACTGGCAAGTGTTCAACCGCACGGGCGTGAGCCATTTGATTTCGATTTCAGGCTTGCACATCACCATGATCGCGGGACTCTTCGCCCTGGGCGCGGGCGCCCTGTGGCGGCGCTCGTTTTTTACCGATTGGCAACTGCCCTTGCGCTTGCCGGCGCAAAAGGTGGCGGCGCTGGCCGGCGCGCTGGCGGCATTTGTGTATGTGCTGCTGGCCGGCTTTGGCGTGCCCGCGCAGCGCACCTTGTATATGTTGCTGGTGGTCGCGCTGGCCTTGTGGCTGGGACGCATCACCAGCATAGGCCATATCCTGTGTCTGGCGCTGGGCGTGGTCGTGCTGCTCGACCCGTGGGCCGTGCTGTGGCCCGGTTTCTGGCTGTCGTTCGGCGCGGTCGCCACCATGCTGTACGCGACGGCAGGGCGCACCACGGCGCCGATGCCGCTGCAGGCCGGACGCTGGCGCCGTCTGCGCGCGGCCGTAGCGCTGGGCGCCCATACGCAGTATGTGGTGACGGTGGGGCTGGTGCCGTTGACGATGCTGCTGTTCTCGCAAGTCTCGCTGGTCAGCCCCGTCGCCAATGCGCTGGCTATCCCCATCATCAGCCTTGTGGTAACTCCCTTGTCCCTGGCTGGCAGCCTGCTGCCGACGCCCCTGTCCGATGGATTGCTGCTGCTGGCGCATGCCATCGTGCAGATGCTGGCGCAGGTGCTCGAGTGGCTGGGCGCGCGCCGCTTTGCCGTGTGGACGGCGCCCGCGCCGCCAATGTGGAGTTTTTGCTGGGCATTGCTTGGCACGGCATGGCTGCTGGCGCCACGGGGATGGCCGCATCGCTGGGCGGGCATGCTGGGCTGGCTGCCGCTGCTGACGGCCTTACCGTCCAGCCCGCCACCTGGCCAGATGTGGATCACGGCCTTTGACGTGGGACAAGGCATGGCCGTGCTGGTGGAAACGCATGGACACCGGCTGCTGTACGACACGGGGCCCGCCTACAGTCTCGACTCCGATGGCGCCAGCCGGGTCATCGTGCCTTACCTGCGCGCACGCGGCATAGGCAAGCTCGACGGCGTGATCATTTCCCACAGCGACCTCGATCACGCGGGCGGCGCGATGTCCCTGCTGGAAAACGTGCAAGTGGGCTGGCTGGCCTCGTCGCTGTTCGAAGGCCACCCGGCCGTCGAGGCGCGGCGGGAGTTACACCAGCCCTATCTGCACTGCATGGCAGGCCAGAGCTGGACCTGGGAAGGCGTGCACTTCGCCATGTTGCACCCATTGCCCGCCAGCCACATGGACATTGCCCTGAAGCCGAACGCCCGCAGTTGCACCGTGAAAATCACGGCTGGCAAGCACTCGATCCTGCTGGCCGGCGATATCGAAGCGGCACAGGAGGCGCAATTGCTGGCGCGCTCGATGGACGGCGAACTGGCCGCCGACGTGCTGCTGGCGCCGCATCACGGCAGTGGGACGTCGTCCACGCAGGCATTTTTGAACGCGGTCCGTCCCGGTCTGGCGATTTTCCAGGTGGGACACAGGAATCGCTATAAACATCCGAAAGCGCAGGTGTATGCGCGCTATGGCGAGATGGGGATTGCCCGGCTGCGCACGGATGTGGAAGGGGCGGTGGTGCTGGAGTTTGGGATGCAAGTAAGGGTGATGCAATATCGTAAGTATCATCGACGATATTGGAATGAAGAGTAAGTAGTCTTCATTCGCTTGAAATCAGCGAAAATGGCTTCTTATAGCAAAAAAAGGTCTCAAAATATTTAGAGACCTTCTTTGCAATAATTATAATTTTTAGTTAATTTTTATTAGTGTGAATTTTTTTATGACATGAAAAATTTATGCCTTTATTGAGTCGATTATTAATTTATTTATAAAATCTCCACGATATTCACGCGCATTCTTTTGATTTACTGCTTCTCTCGCAAAACCAAGATATTTTTCTTCTTCTGGTGTAAGTCTATCTTCTGGCTCGGAGTTAAAGCCCAGTTCAATTAACGCCGATCGATGATCCAAGCTTGATAATTTTTCCGAAAATTTTTCGGAGTCGATATTTTTTATATCTATTTTATCTAACTCAACTATGAGGGTAAATAAGTTGGCTTTTTTGTACCATCGAGAATTTCTATTAATCTTCAGAGTTGAAATGAAATTAACTATTTTCAATAGGCGAGTTAGTAACTCCGCCGCCTTTGGGAAGGCGTCGTTATATGCTTCAATGTACTGAGAGATTTTTTCATTTCTATTAAAGTATTCGCCTTGATCCAAAGTTGCAATCAATGTCATTATGTATTGATATGCCAACATGCGTGACTTGTCATTGTCTGAAAAAACCCCTTCTTCATCATCACCTTTTCCATGGAAGAAATCGGCTAGTGTTTTTCTGGTTTTAGGCTCAATGATAAAAACTAAGCTTTCATCATCGAATTCCGCATCGACAATTTGTTTTGCAAAACAGACAAATTCGCTGTCACCCCATTGTGCATTTAATCTTTCGGCAGCGTTAAGTGCATAGTCCGTTTTGTTGATTCTCTGGAATATTTCTTTTACTTGATCTGGCGTTACATTTTTTAAATATCTTACGGAAATTTCGTAATTTAAAAATGTATTTTTTTCTTCCGATGAGAGTTCGGAAAAACGTTTGATGGAAATTTTTGGCCGAGCGAATACATCAGTGCCCTCAATATAATCTTGAATCGTCGTCAGTCTTTGCTGGCCATCTACAATTTCATCAATTAGAATAAGTTTTACTTGATCGAGGCTACCAGGTGCGAGATAAACTTCTGGAAAAGGGTAATTTCGTAATATTGTGTCAATAAAATTTAATTTATGAGCATCTTTCCATACTAATTTTCTCTGATACGATTTATTTACTGAGATTTGTTTATTTCGAAGCTTGTTATATATTTCTATAATTTTTGAATTGTTCGCAGGGATGCTTGCTTCCAGACCATGTGAATCGTTTAGTTCAGCCATGTGAAATCTCCATTTGTTTCGTTTTAATTCGCAAACTTATTAAATTATCCATTTGATAGTGTTTTAGATAATACCATTCAGAGTACAATCCAATGGAGATTTTACGCTGAAGTCGGCCGTACCAATTATCTACGGAAGTTTTCCAAGGACTCTGATTTATATAAATATTGGGAGTGAAATCAGGTCTAAGCCAACCTCTAGAAATATATTTTGTGTAATTTTGAAAGATTGGATCTAAGCCCTTCATTCTTCTTTCTCGATCAGAAGGATAGTATATGTTGTCAATCCATTTTTCCTCAATCCATTCAGGCGAGAAATGTCGTGAAGTTTCAAAAATTAATTCTGTTTGTTGGTCAAATATTTTTTTGCTAACTATTGCTATATCGACATCTGATTTATTTTTGTTGACAGGGTTTTTTTGATATCGCTCATCAAATTTAGAAAAATTGTGATTTTTTATGGAGAATCCGAGTTTGGCAGATCCGACAATAACTACATCATTAATGCTTATTTTAAGAGCTGCAGCTAAATCATGTCGCAGTTGGTATTCCTGATCTACATCTTTTAAAAAGTCTCTAAAAAAATAACTAGTGCCGTCAACGACGTATTTTTGAAAAAGCTGCTCAATATCCATATCGGATGCTAAATCCAATGCAATGCCATTTGCTGACGTCATACTATTAATCACCAATAGATTATTTGCCTTTATTTAAAAGCAAGATTCGTTAAGGTCGACTTTAATCGACCACCCGGCCGGAATATTTTATTATGACACATATGCTAACATAAAAATGCACGCACTTACCTGGACTCGCCGGTAAGCGGTTTTCTTTTGTATGTACTACATTTCCGAGGTGGAAGTGCGCTCTACGAAAAGAGTTATCCATACTGTTATCCTTTGAAGGCATACTTATCTGTTTGGGGGCGAGTAGTTCGGGCCAACCCGCTCATCCGGTATCTCCACCCCCTTTTTCTTTACATATTCCAGAAATAGCCTTGCCCCCTTGGCCATGCGCGACGTGCCATACACGGCATGGATGCTGGGATCGAGCTCTTTTGACGACGTCAGCCGGTACGCCGTGCAGACCCGGCGCAGGGTGCCGGCGGCCACGGCGGGCTCGGCCAGCCAGCTGGCCAGGCGCACGATACCGGCGCCTTCGAGGGCCGCCTGGAAGGTGGCGATACCGGAAGTGAAGCGGAAGCGCGGCTGTACCTGGTAGCGCACGTTGCGTTCGCTGGAAACGAAATGCCAGTCGCGCAGGATGCGCGGGGCCGAGTGCATGATGATGTCGTGGCCGGCCAGCTCTTCCGGTTCCTCGGGCGCGCCCATGCGCTCGATGTAGTCGGGCGAGGCGTACATATAACGGCGGTAATTCCACAGTGGGTAGCCGATCAGCTCGCTCGACTGGGGGAAGGCGCCGCGAATGGCAAAGTCCAGCTTTTCCTGGATGGGATCGATCGATTTGTCCGAGAAATGGATGTCAACGGACACGTTCGGGTAGTCGCGCGAAAACTGGGCCACCACTTTTGGCAAGAATCCCAGGGACAGGATTTCCGGCGCCGACAGGCGCACCCAGCCTTGCGGCGAGTTGCTCAATTCCGCCAGTTGGTCTTCCGCCTCGGCCTGTGTTTCCAGCAAGTGCTTGGCCGACGCGTAATACGTTTCGCCGGCCGTTGTCAGGGTGAACTGTTTTTGCGTGCGCAGGATCAGCTCGGCGCCGATGGCGTCTTCGAGGAACTGGATGGCGCGCGTGACGGCCGACGGCGAGCGTCCCAGCATGCGTGCCGCGTGGATGAAGCTGCGCTTTTCGACCACGGTGCAGAAGGCGCGGATCTCCCACATCAGTTTCATCGACATCGGTGACTCCTGGCAAAAGAGACCAGTAGACCGCACGGGGCGCATTCCGTCAAGCGTTACGCCTGATTGCGTTTTCCGCAATTTGAAGTTGCATCCGGAAAAATCCACGGCGCCTATACTGCCGCTGTCGATCATTCCTTATTGCCTATCATGCTGACCATCTCGCTGCTGTGTTTATTTGCCTTTTTTGCCGGCCTGATCGATGCCGCCGTGGGCGGGGGCGGGTTGATACAACTGCCGGCCCTGTTCAACCTGATGCCGAACATGGCCTCGACGTCGTTGCTGGGCACGAATAAACTGGCGTCCGCCTGCGGCACCACGTTTGCCGCCCGCTCGTTTGTCGGCAAGGTGCATATCCCCTGGCTGCTGGTGCTGCCGGCCGTGGCCAGCGCCTTCGTCATGTCCTTCATCGGCGCGGCCGCCGTGTCGTATGTGCCGCAACAGGTGGTGCGCCCCATGGTGCTGGTGTTGATCATTATCATGGCCATCTATACCTTCATCAAGAAGGATTTCGGCACGACGCGCGAAGCGCGTCCCATCGGTCCGCGCGAACGCATTCTCGCCATCGTCATCGGCGGCGCCATCGGCTTTTATGACGGCCTGTTCGGACCTGGCACGGGCAGTTTCCTGATTTTCCTGTTCATCCGCGTCTTCGGCTTCGATTTCATCCTCGCCTCGGCCTGTTCGAAACTGGTGAATATCGCCACCAACGTGGCTGCGCTGGCCTTCTTCATTCCCGCCGGTCACGTGGTGTATGCCGTGGCTGCACCGATGGCTGTGTGCAATATCCTGGGCGCCTTGACGGGCACCTGGATCGCCGTGCGCCGCGGTGCCGCCTTCGTGCGCATCCTCTTCCTCGTGCTGCTGGTGTTGCTGATCGTGAAATTGTCCTACGACATCTTCTTCAAGTAAGTTTTGATAGATAACAAGAGCGACAACAAGCCATGAAAACCATCCAGGGCGTGCTGTGGGACAACGATGGTGTGCTGGTCAACACCGAGCAGCTGTTTTACGAAAGCAACCGCGACTTGCTCTTGCCCTACGGCATAGACCTGACGCCGAAGCAATTTTTTGACTGGTTCCTGGACAATAACTACGGCGCCTGGCATGTGCTGCTGGGGCAGGGGCATGACATCGAACTGGTCGAGCGCCTGCGGGCCGAACGCACCGTGCTGTTTGCGCAACGCCTGCGCCAAGCGCGGCAGCTGGCCATGCCCGGCGTCAAGCAAGTACTGGCGGCGCTGCGCCCGCACGTGGCCATGGGCGTGGTCACCAGTGCCTACGAACAGCATTTCCGGATCAGCCATGCGGCCACGGACTTGTTGCAACATTTCGACTTCGTGCTGACGCGTGAAATGTATGGCGACAGCAAGCCGGCGCCCGACGGCTACCAGCTTGGCTTGCAGCGCCTGGGCCTGGCCGCCGCCGACTGCGTGGCCGTGGAAGATTCGCCGCGCGGCTTGCGCGCCGCGAATGCGGCGGGGATGGAATGCATCGTCGTGCGCAATCAGATGAACCGTCACCACGCGTTTGACGACGCTTTTTGCGTGGTGGATTCAAACGCCGAGCTGGGCGAGGTACTGGCTTCGTTCGTGCCCGGCATGACGCGCTCGCAGGGACAATTAGAGGCCTTCCTCTGATCCGTCTTGCCGGCATGCCATTACAATTGTTTATCGCATTCACCGGCACCGTCCCACGATGACCCTCCCGCAACTGCACTTTGCCCACGCCAACAGTTATCCTGCCGGCACCTACCGCAAGCTGTTTGGCTTGCTGGGCCAGCACTACACCGTGCAGGCGCTCGACATGCACGCGCACGACCCGAACTATCCCGTCAGCACGGGTTGGCCCGAGCTGGTGCGCGAGTATATCGACGAGCTGGAACGGCGCTACAGCGCGCCCGTGATCCTCGTCGGCCATTCGCTGGGCGGCATGCTCAGCGTGATGGTGGCCAAGCAGCGGCCCGATCTGGTGCGCTGCGTGGTCTTGCTCGATTCGCCTGTGGTGGCGGGCTGGCGCGCCTTGCTGGTGCGCCTGGCGCGGAACACGGCGCTGGGCGAGCGGTTCTCGCCGTCACGTTTTTCCGCCCGGCGGCGCAAGCTGTGGCCCGATGCGCAAGCGGCGTATGAGCATTTTGCCGCCAAGGACATGTTCGCCATCTGGGCGCCGCAGGTCTTGCGCGACTACATCGACAGCGGCCTGGTGCCCCATCCGGAAGGGGTGCAGCTGCGCTTTACGCGCGAAGTGGAAACGGATGTCTACCGCAGCTTGCCGCACCATATTGGCGGCCTCGTCAAGGATGGCTTGCCAGTGCCCATCGGTTTTATCGGCGGCACGGAATCGGTGGAATGCCGGCAAGCGGGCTTGACGGCCACGCGCAAGCTGGTCGGCAAGTTTTTCCGCCAGGTGCCGGGCGGCCATCTGTTTCCCATGGAAAACCCGGAACTGACGGCGCAAGTGGTGCGCGAGATGATCACGGCATTGCTGGCGAAGCAATAGAATATTGCCAGGGATTTTCAGGCGATGGGGGCCAACGGCGGCGGATTTTCGCGTAAAATCCTGCCATCCGGGCCGCGCCTGCAGCAGGCGTGCGGCCCCAGCCATTCCGATATTCTAGAAAGATACCCCTGCGATGACGATTAAAAGCGATAAATGGATACGCCGCATGGCGGAAACAACGGGCATGATCGAGCCGTTCGAACCGGGCCAGGTCAAGGAACGCGACGGCAACCGTATCGTGTCCTATGGCACGTCCAGCTATGGCTATGACATCCGTTGTGCCGACGAGTTCAAGTTGTTTACCAATATCAACACGACCATCGTCGACCCCAAGGATTTTGACGCTAATAACTTCGTCGACGTATCGGGCAAGGGTTATTGCATCATCCCGCCGAACTCGTTCGCGCTGGCCCGTACCGTGGAATATTTCCGCATTCCCCGCAATGTGCTGACGATTTGCCTGGGCAAGAGCACCTATGCGCGTTGCGGCATCATCGTCAACGTCACCCCGTTCGAACCGGAATGGGAAGGTTTTGTGACCCTGGAGTTTTCCAACACGACACCGTTGCCGGCGAAAATCTACGCCAACGAAGGCGTGGCGCAAGTGCTGTTCTTTGAATCCGATGAAGTGTGCGAAACGTCGTACAAGGATCGCGGCGGCAAATACCAGGGCCAGGTCGGCGTGACATTGCCGAAGACCTGATCGCAGCGAAGGGCGGGGCGCCAGCCGGTTTAGCCGTCTTTACCTGCCTTTACACCCGCCGCCCTATATCCGCCCCTCATGCCTGCCGTTAACCTTGGTATTGAAACACTGAGGAGGAAGCATGGTAGCGGCAATCGGTTCAGGCGGCGCAGTCGGCGCAGTCGGCGCGGCCAGTAGCGCCAGTGCGGGCAGCGGTTCGCAGATCGCGGCGCTGCAAAAGCAGATCACGGCGGCGCAAAAGCAGTTGACGGAGTCGCAGAAGGGCGAGCAGACGGAGGCGTCGCAAAAGCTGCAGCAGCAGCTGGCGCAGCAAATACAGGCCTTGCAGGCGCAAATTGCCCAGTTGCAAGCTGCCGCCGCGCAGGCGCAGCAAGGCGCTCAGCCGGCCAGCAGCGCCGATACGGCGACGAGTCCGGCCCAATCGACCTCGTCGACCTTGGGCAGCATCATCGATACGCAGGCCTAACAGCAGATACGCACGGATAAAACGCCAGGCTCGCCGACAGGTCAGCCTGGCGTTTTGACGGGCAACAACATTTCCACGCACAGTCCGCCACCGCTGCGCAAGCTGGCACTGATGCGGCCGCCATGGGCGCTGATGACGTGCCGGGCGATGGCCAGGCCCAGGCCGTGGCCATCCGTGCTGTGCTGGGTATTGCTGGCGCGGAAGAACGGTTCAAAAATGCGGGCCAGGTCGGCGCTGGCCACGCCGGGACCACGGT
This sequence comes from Janthinobacterium sp. BJB401, assembly GCF_013372745.1. Taxonomy (NCBI): domain Bacteria; kingdom Pseudomonadati; phylum Pseudomonadota; class Betaproteobacteria; order Burkholderiales; family Oxalobacteraceae; genus Janthinobacterium; species Janthinobacterium sp. BJB401. The sequence goes on from NZ_JABXFH010000019.1 coordinate 17,750, forward strand.
CCAGCACGGCGATGCGCAGCCATTCCTGCTTGTCATCATGCAGGCGCGACAGCTCCACGTGCACCGTGCCGCCATCGGGGCTGTGCTTGATGGCATTGCGCACGACGTTTTCCACGGCGCGGGCCAGCAGTTCCGGCTGGCCCGTGACGCTGGCGTCGGCCATGGCCGCGTCGCCCGCCAGGGCTATGCCCAGCAGGCGCGCCCGGGCTTCATAGCGGGCGTCGTCCACGATGTCGTGCACGAGATCGGCGATGCTGACGTCTTCGCTGTGCGTGTGCCCGGCACCCGCTTGCGCGGCGCCGGCCTCCAGCCGTGACAGGGTCAGCAGTTCACCGATCAGTTTATCCATGCGCTCGCTTTCGCGTTCGATGCGCTGCATCGAGGCGGCCATCTTTTCCGGTTGCTGGTGCGCCAGGCCGATGGCGGCCTGCAAGCGCGCCAGTGGCGAGCGCAGCTCGTGCGACACATCATGCAGCAAGCGCGTCTGGCTATCCATCAGGCTGCGCAAGCGGCCCGTCATGCGGTCGAAATCGCGGCCCAGGTCCGTCAATTCATCGCCGCGCTTGCCGCTGGCGTGAAAGCGCGGCGCCAGGTTGCCGTGCGAGGCGGCTTCGAACGCCTGCCGCAAGTCGCGGATGGGGCGCGCAAAATACCAGGCCAGCAAAAAGGCGAACAGCAAACTGGCGGCGATGGCGGCGGCCAGGGGGATGAAGTTGCGGTAGGGCGTGTCCATGCGCGGCGGCATGCCGCGGCCGAATTCGCCGCGTGGCGGCGGCGCGCCCGCTTCTTGCGGTCGTGGACCGGCTCCCATGGCGCGCGGGCCGCTCATGGCGACGGCGTTGAGCGTGTCGCGCGCGGCGCCCGCCTCGGCATGGCGGAAACGTTCGGACGAGGGCAGGAACAGCAGGTAGCGCTTGCCGTCGCTGCCAGACGCTTCGCGCACGACGGGATGGGCCTGGCCCTGCTCCAGCATGGTGTGCGCCTTGGCCAGCATGGCGGGATGCACCGTGCGGCCCATCAATTCTTGTCCTTTGGCATCGACGGCAAACACGCGCATGCGTTCGAGCTTGCCCAGGAATTGCCGCAAGGCCTGGCTGCCGCCCGCTTCCACGGTGGCGCTGGCGGCCTCGATGATCATTTGCGCGGGCGGACTGGTATCGATGTCGAGGGCCCGTTCCTGCTGCGCTGCCCGGTTTTTCAGCCAGAAGGTGCCGCCGATGCCGATGGTGGCCGTCACTTGCGCCAGCATGATGCACAGAAAAAACTTCCAGAACAGACGGCCCACGCTTACTCCTTGATCAGCTGGTAGCCGAGACGGTACACGGTTTGCAGGCAGGAACGGCCATCGGCCAGGCTGCCGAGCTTGCGGCGCAGGCTGCTCAAGTGCACGTCGATATTGCGGTCGAAGCGGGCCATGGGCCGCCCCAGGCCCAGTTCCGACAATTGATTCTTGCTCACGGGCTTGCCCGCATGGCGTACCAGCACTTCCAGCAGGTTGAATTCCGTGCTCGTCAGTTCCAGGTGCCCGCCGGCCCAGGCAACGCGGCGCTGTTCGGGCCACATCGTCAGTTGCCCCACGGTCAGCGGCGCCAGGCCGGACGCATCGTGCGGCACGGCTTGCGAACGGCGCAGGATGGCGCGGATGCGCGCCGTCAGCTCGCGCGGCGTGCACGGTTTGGTGACGTAATCGTCGGCACCCAGCTCCAGGCCCACGATGCGGTCCGTATCGTCGCCGCGCGCCGTCAGCATCAAGATGGGCAGGTTGCTGCCGGCACGGATGCGGCGCAGGGTTTCCAGGCCATTCATGCGCGGCATCATGACGTCGAGGATGGCGATGGCATACAGGCCCGTCAGCGCTTCGGCCGCGCCGCTTTCGCCGTCATGCACGGCGCGCGCATCAAAACCTTCCTGCGTCAGGTATTCCTGGAACATGCCGACCAGTTCCACGTCGTCATCGATTAACAAAACCTTGCTCATGCCTGTGCTTTTTTCGGGTGAATATCGCCCGATGATAGCAGCCAAAGGGGGCCGTTCACGGCGGTTTTACCCGCTTTTACATACGTCCGCTTACATTTGCGCACCTTCCTTTACCCGCTTTTACGCCGCCTTGACGTTGCTTTACACGCCAGACGGCGACAATCAGGGCTGATCGCCACGAAAGGAAATCCCGATGAAATATCTGAGTATCGTCGTCTCTTTGTTGCTGCTGTCCGCTTGCAGCATGCCGCTGCTGGCTCTGGCCCAGTCTGGGCCGCCGCCAGTCTTGCCGCCGTTTCTGCATGGCATCGAGCTGAACGAAGCGCAGCAGGACAAGATTTTCGCCGCCACCTACGCTCAGGCGCCCTTGCTGCGGGAACAGGAAAAGATCGCCTTCAAGGCCCATGAACAGTTGCGTGCGCTGGCCGGGTCCAGCGCCTACGACGATGCGAAGGCCAGTGCGCTGGCCAGCACGGCGGCGCAAGCCATGGCGCAGATCAGCTTGCAGCAGGCGCGCCTCGAGCAGCAATTGCTGGCCGTGCTGACGCCGGAACAGCGCCAGCAGGCGCAGCAGCGGAGCGACGGCCGCCAGGGCCCGCGTCGGCTAGAGCGCCCCGAGTAAGCGGCCGGCGCGACCACAGGGAGAGCCAACATGCGCATCCAGGCGCTCTCGCGACGGGCCACGCAGGCGCTGTACCTGTGCGCGAGCCTGAACCCCGCCCAGGCGGGCTTGCCCCACTTGATGGAATATATATGGAATTACATGATCACGGTCTGGCATTCGACCTCGAAATGATGCGGCGACAGGCGGCTGAGCGGCGGCAAGTGCTGCGCTGGCTGCTGGCCGGCGCCGCCACCTTGCCTTTGATCGGCTGTGGCGGCGGTTCGGACGCCGGCGCCACGGCGGCCAGCAGCGGCACCGTCACAGTAGCGGCCACGGGCGCCTGCACGGTGATACCCGAGGAGACGGGCGGGCCGTATCCTGCCGATGGCACGAACACGCATGGCGGCAGCATCATCAATGTGCTGAACCAGACGGGCGTCGTACGCAGCGATATCCGCGCCAGTTTCAATGGCGCCACGGGCGTGGCGGCAGGCGTGCCCTTGACCATTCATTTGCAGTTGCTCAACGCCAGCGGCGGCTGCGCCAGCCTGGCTGGCTACGCCGTCTATCTGTGGCATTGCGACCGCGAGGGCCTGTATTCGCTGTATTCGAGCGGCGTGACGGCGCAAAATTACTTGCGCGGCGTGCAGGAAACGGACATTACTGGCAACGTCAGCTTTACGACCATCTTTCCCGGCTGCTACGCCGGGCGCATGCCGCACGTGCACTTTGAGGTCTATCCCAGCCTGGCCAAGGCGGCCTCTGCCTCGAACCGCATCAAGACGTCGCAGTTCACTTTCTCGATGGCAACCTTGAACGAGGCCTACACGGCCAGCGGCTACACGGCCAGCGTGCGCAACCTGGCGCAGATCAGCTATGCCAGCGACAATGTCTTTGGCGACGGCACCAGCCTGCAGATGGCCACGGTAACGGGCAACGCCACGGATGGCTATGTGGCCACCCTGACCATCGCCGTGAACGGCTAGCCTGCCGTCATGAATCCCAGGTCGCGCCGGCTGAAGTTGCCGATGTTCGGGAACACTTCGGCCAGCTGGCTGTCGGCCACGCCGAACCATTTGGCCAGGGTGGCGCCATACTGGTCAACGGATGTGGTCGGCAGCAGGGCACCGGAGCCGACGTCCAGCGCATGGCCCAGGCCCGTGGTGGGGAAGGTGCCGTAGATGTCGCGGCCCTTTACGGCGCCGCCCACGACAAAGTGGTGCGCGCCCCAGCCGTGATCCGTGCCGTCGCCGTTGCTGCTGAAGGTGCGGCCGAAATCCGAGGCCGTAAAGGTCGTCACCTGGCGCCGCACGTCGGCACCTTGCAGGGCCGCCAGGGTCGCGTCGAAATACGCGAGCGCGTGCGCCAGGCGCGCCATCAGGTCGCCATGCAGCTCCTTCTGGCGGTCATGCGTGTCGAAACTGCCCAGTGTCACATAAAACACTTGCCGTTTCGCTCCCAGGGGGCCGCGTCCGCCGATGATGCGCGCCACCGTCTGTAATTGCACGGCCAGCTGGTTGACGCTGGACGCGCCCGTGTTCGGGTTGATATAGGGCGGCGGATTGGGCACGCCGCCCGCGCCGGCCGCCAGCATGGCGCCGCTCAGCACGCTCTGGCTGGAAATGGCGCGCTGCACCGTGGCCACGTGTTCCTGCTCCATCATGTCGTCGCCCGCCGTGCTGATGATGTCGCGCAAGGCGGTTTCACCCTCGGTGGTGTCGAACAGGTAGCCGCCGCCGATATTGCGGATCGGCACGGCGCCCGCCCGGCCCACCTGGAACTGGCGCACCTGGCGCCCGCTGAGGAAGAGCGCGTTCGACGCGGCCGAGATGGCGGTAAACGTCGCATTCGCGTTGCCGGCGCCGAGCAGGTCGCCCAGGCGTCCGCCCCAGCCGATGCTGGCGCCTTCCGGCAAGCCCGATTGCCACGTCGATTGCTGGTCGTTATGCGAAAACAGTTTCGGCGGCAGCGCCACATTGCCCGCCTTGTATTGGGCCAGGGTCAGGGGCTGGATCAGGGTGCCGACATTGGCCACGATGGCGGCGCGGCCGCCGTCGAACAGGTCTTTCACGGGAGCGAGGGCGGGATGCAGGGCAAAGCTGCGGCCTGCCTGCGCCGTGGCGGGTGTGATCGGCAGCACGCCGCCCGTTTCGCCGACGCCGGGCAAATGGATCGAATCGTTGCTGCCCGTGTTGCGCAGGCGCACATATTCACTCCATGAAGGCGTGTCGGTGGCCAGCACCGTGTTGAAGGTATCGTTGCCGCCGTTCATGAACAGGCAGACGAGGGCCTTGTAGTCGTCGGCGGACTGGGCCGCAGCCTGCCCCATGGCGGCCAGGTTGAGGGCGAAGGGCGCGGCCGTGCTGCCTGCCAGGCCCAGCATGGAGCCGAGGAAGCGGCGGCGCGAGAAGTGAGTAGGGGTAGTCATGCAGCTTCCTTATTTTTGAACCAGGTATTCAGGCGAGGCCATGGCCAGGAAAATGGCCAGGTACACGCGGTTGGATTTCGCCTTCGTCACTTGCGCGGCATTGCTGCCGTTGGCGGCGGGAATCGCGATGCTCGTGACGGCCGACAGGATCCTGGTGCGCAGCCGGGATGACATATTGCCGGACATTAATAGCAAGTTGACCCGGTCCAGCAAGGCGGCCGGCTGCTCGGCCAGCGCCAGTTCGGCCGAGTAGTCGCCCTTAACGGCGCTGTTTTCCGCCACGCCGCCGCTGATGGCGTCCTGCATGAAGTTCAGGTAGCCGGTGACAGACGGCTCCGACGTGATCTGCATTTCCGGCGCCACCAGGCCCGCCGTCGCCAGCGCCGAATTGGGCGGCACGTAGGACGGACGGAAATAATTGAAGACGGAGGGCGCGTTCATGGGATTCTGGCCCAGTCCCGACAGCGGATCGCTGAGGTAATAGATGCGGTACTGCAAGGCGGCATCCTTGGCGTGGAATGCGCGCATCCAGTTGCCCAGACGCACCAGCGGTTCGCGCAGCTTGCCCGTGCGCAGGCTGCTGCCGGCTGGCGCCAGCGCGTCGGGATCGAGCAGCACGGCGCGGATCACGGCCTGCATGTCGCCGCGCACGCCAGAACCATTGTTGGCGAAGGCGGCCGCGACCCTGCCCACATAGGCCGGGCTGGGGTTGCTGGTCACTAAGCGCTGGATCAGCTGGCGGCCAAAGAAGGGACCCGCATTCGGATGGTTGAACAGGGTGTCGAGGGCCAGGGCCATGTCCGCTTCGCCGCCGGCGGCGCCCGCCGCGCTGACGCCCAGAAAGCGTTTTTCGCTGGTCGAGTGGTACGCCGCATAGTTCTGCATCGGCTTCCAGTCGCGGTCCGGATCGGCCACGCTGCCAAAGAAGCGGTTCGCGCCCTGGTCCGGCCCGGCCCAGCTCCAGCCCGTAAACACTTTCGCCAGGCCGCTCACATCGTCGCGCGTGTAGGTGTCGATGGGTTTGCCGCCGGACATTTTCAATGAACCATCGGCATTCAGCTGGTACAGGCCGATGGTAAATAACTGCATCACTTCGCGGGCGAAATTTTCGTCGGGCGTGCGCGTGGCAGATTCCTTCTGGTTGCGCAGGTGCGACAGGTACAGCCCCATCATCGGATGCGTGGCCACGCCCTGCAGCAGGGTGCGAAAGTTGCCGAACGCATGTTGCCCCAGCATATCGTAATAGCTGGCGACGCCCCGCGTTTGCGGCCACACGGCCTCGTTTTGCGTTGAGATGACAAATATTTCCGACAGGGCAAAGGTCACGCGCTGGCGCAACTGATCGTCGCCGCGCACGGCTTGCTGCCAGAACGATTCATAAAAGTCGTTCGGCACGGCCTGGGTGGCCGCCGCGCCCGCGACGGGATACTTGGCGTCGATATATTTACGGTGCAAGGTTTGCGGCTTGGAAAACTGCGCGCGGAACCAGGCGTCGCTGTCGCTGGCGGCCAGGGCATCGATGGCCGCCATGTCCGGCCCGAACGTGGCGCGGCCCAGGAAGCGCGACGCTGCCGGGCGCGTGAACGTGGCCGTCTGGCCGGCCGGTGGCGTGGTCAGGGGCGGCGGCGGAATGGTCTCGCCGGGCTTGGTGCCGGGGGCTGCCGGATCGCCGGGAGCGGTGGTCCCCGGTGGCACGACCGATATGTCCGGGTTCTGGGTGGCGCCGGTCTTGCTGTCGCCGCCACCGCCGCAGGCGGCTAGCAGGCTAAGTAGGGTGATGGCCAATAAACGGCGCAAAGTAGGGTCTATCATTTAGTTTCTTTCAAGCAATCAAATTCTGGCCCGTTAATTGTAGGGCTTGGCTACTAAAATCCTGTTTCCAATTAACTATTTACGTGTTGGCCACGTTTATTTTTGCGACCATTTGGCGTGGCAATGAAGGTGTGTTTGAAGATGTAGCGCGAAGTTTGTTTTTTGAAAATGAAAAATATTTTTTGTCTAGAACAAGCACTGTGGCGGATAGGCGACGTAACCATTCCTGCCAATTAAGCTTGTTCAAAAGCTCATCTTGACAACGAAACCTGCTTCGCCGGAAACCATGGTTTTTACGCTATCGGCGAAACGCCGTTCGCCGTCCTGTCTCTTTTTTCCCCTGCGCCTGACTGGCATGGCCCTTGCAACAAAGAGGCATGGCTTACCCGCCCATCTTTCACCGGAGCCTGTCATGACCAGCCGCCTGCTCGCCTATCGTCCCGAAATGGAATTGCCTGAAGCGCCGGGCATGCTGCCTTTGCAGCAGGAAGATGAACTGGCACTGGCGGCGCATTTGCTGGAATTGCAGGCGCCTGCCCAGTTTGATGCTTTCCTGAAGCGCCAGCTGGACGCCACGGCGGCGGGACAGCAAGTGCGCGGCACGCCGCTGGAAGGGCCGCTGCGCCAGTTGCTGGGCAAGGTGGTGGCGCCCTTGCTGCCCCTGCATGGCGGTTCGCCGCAGGCGCTCAAGCGGCGCGCTGCCCGCATCTTCGGCATGGAACTGGAAGGACTCAGCCCGGAAGACAAGGAATTCGAACTGGCGCGCCAGGTCGTGCATCTGATCGATGCCGTCAACACGGCGCTGGCGCAGGACGGCGGCATGGGCACGCGCGCGCCCGGGGCACGGGTGGAAACGGCCTTGCTGCAAGTGGCACGCAGCGAGGCGCCAGGCTTGCTCAGGCAGGCGGCGCAAACGCCGGGGCGGGACGCTGGCCGCTGGCGCCGCGAGGGCGGGCACATCGTCGTGCTCGATTGTTAGCCGGACGGCCAGTCTGCCCGGCAAGGTAGTCCCAACCGAGGTAATCACTTTGAGGAGCTGATCATGCATGACTTGGATCGTACGACCCTGGAATACGGACAGGAGATGTCCGGCTTTGAAGCGGAACAGTTCGAGTTTGGCCAGGGCGAGTGGAGCGGCGAGGGCGGCACGAACGCCATGTTTTCCGAGACCGAGGAGATGGAACTGGCGAATGAACTGTTGTCGGTCAGCAATGAAGCCGAACTGGAGCAGTTTCTCGGCAATTTCCTGCGCAAGGCCGCGTCGGTGGCGGGCGGCATCATCAAGTCGCCCGTGGGACAAGCCATCGGCGGCGTGCTCAAGGGGGTGGCGAAGAAGGCAATTCCCCTGGCCGGCGGCGCCATCGGCGGCTATTTCGGCGGCCCGCTGGGCGCCAAGATCGGCAGCGGCCTGGCCTCGGCCGCCGGCGGCGCGCTGGGGCTGGAGGCGGAAGCGTCGTCAAACGAGGACCGCGAATTCGAAGGCGCCAAACAGTTCGTGCGCCTGGCCGCCGATACCGTCAACCGTGCCGCGCAGGCGCGCGGTGCGGGCGACCCGCGCGCCATCGCCCAGGCGGCCGCCAGCGCGGCGGCGCGCCAGTTCGCGCCCGGCCTGCTGGGACGCCCCGGCGGCCAGGTCGCCACGCAGAACGGTAGCGGCGCCGGTGCGGGCGGCGGCATGTCGCAGGGCGGCGGACGCGGTCAGGGTGGCATGCGCCAGTCCAGCGGACGCTGGGCGCGCCAGGGCCACAAAATCGTCCTGTACGGCGTCTGACATCATGGCCATCGGCGCTTACGCTGCCTGGATGCTGGCGCAGGAGGCACGCTCGCTGCTGACGCGGCTGGCGCGGCTGGAGCCGTTCGCGCTGATCGAGCCGACGGTGCTGGCGGCCGCCCTGATGCCCAGCGCCCAGTCGGCCATCGAAAGCCAGCTGGTGCAGGGCCGGCGCGAACTGCGGCGCATGGTGGCTCAGTTCCAGTGGTGGTTGCGGCGCGAGCACGCCGACGGCGCCAGCATGGCCACGGCCGCCGAGGCGCAGCGCCGCTTTACCTTCCTGCGCCTGAAGTTCAATGCCGCGCTGACCCAGTTCGACCTGTTCAACGAAGTCATCACGCAGCGCAGCGAGCACAAGACGGGCGTGTGGCTGGCTGGCCTGGACATCGTTGCCGCCGATGCGCTGGCGCTGCCCGGCAATGTGTACCAGGCGCCGCCCGTGATCTGCTACCTGGACCGGGGACCGGGCGCGGCCATCCGCCGCGCACGCACGCGCCTGCCGGGCGGCGGCGACAATCCCGTCGCCATCATCCGCCTGCCGCGCGAACGCATGATCGGCAGCAGCATCGCCTCGTCGCTGGTGCACGAGGTGGGCCACCAGGGCGCGGCGCTGCTGGATCTGGTGGCGTCCTTGCGGCCCGTGCTGCAAGCGATGCAGCACGGCGGCAGCGGTGCCGTGCACGTCTGGCAGCTGTGGGAACGGTGGATATCCGAAATCGTGGCCGATTTCTGGTCGCTGGCGCGGGTCGGCGTGGCCGCCACCCTGGGACTGATCGGCGTGGTCAGCCTGCCGCGCGTGTTTGTCTTCCGCCTCAATATCGACGATCCCCACCCGGTGCCATGGCTGCGGGTGCGCCTGAGCTGCGCCATGGGGCGGGCCCTGTATCCGCACTCGCAGTGGGACCGGCTGGAGCAGCTGTGGCTGTCGTACTACCCGTTGACGGGTCTGCCGCCAGCCCGGCAACGGCTGCTGGAACAGTTGCAGGCCAGCATGGCGGCCCTCGTGGGCTTGCTGGTGCAGCACCGGCCGCCAGCCTTGCGCGGCGGCTCGCTGGTCGAGGCCATGGCCGTGCACACACGCCAGCCGGCCATGCTGGCGCAGCTGTTTCGCAGCTGGACCCTGGCGCCGGCGCAGATGTACCAGGCGACGCCGACCCAGGTGTTCGCCGTGCTGGGCCAGGCGCGCGCCAGCGGCACCTTGAGCCCGGAAGACGAAAGCGAGCTGCTGGGACGTTTGCTGACCCACTGGGCCCTGCGCAGCACGCTGGACACGTCGGAGCTGTGCGCCGATGTCGTGCGGCATGGCCGCCAGTCCGGCAGGCCGCTGCCGCCCCTGGCGTCGCGTTTGATTATCCATTGAGGAGAATGACATGAGCAGCAAGATAAGCAGCAATATGGGTGGCAAGAGCAGGGGGGCGGGCCAGGCCGGTCCGAAACACCACGGCGGCAGCATCGCTGTCACCGTACACGAACAGGACAGCGGCGTGAGGGTCGTCAATGCCGCCATCAGCCTGTACCGGGGAGCCGAGGCGGACTGCCATCTGTTCAATGCCGCCACCTGGGTAGCCGATCCCGCCATGCTGGTGGGCGTGCGCTGGACCGACGACACCGGCCGCACCGTGTTTGCCGACTTGGCGACGGGCAGCTACGTGGGGGTGTATGGCAATTTCCCCGCCACGGCGCCCCAGTGCGTGACGGTGCAGTCGGGCTGCAGCGCCGTGCTGTGCTTCACGCCCCAGCTCAATCCCCAGGTGGGACTGGTGTTCGAGACAGCCGATTGCCAGCCCAGCGACTGCCATTTCGGCAGGGTGGGCGACCGCGCCGTGGCCACCGTTTCCTTTGACGGCGATCAAAGCGCCGATGGGCGCGACCAGGTGCAGGTGCTGGCCGCCGCGCCATGGGTGCCCATGCGCGGCGCGGCGAATACCTTTTCCACCCCCGTGCGGCGCGCCGGCATGCACCGTTTCATGGGGCAGATGATGCTGTCGCAGCGGCCCGAATTGCGCAGCGCCTTGCCCGTGCCGGAAGGGCTGAGCCCGAACGCCATGCTGGCCGTGGATGCGGAATACGAGACGGAAGAGCGCCAGCCGCAACCGATCTCGGGCAATGTGGGCGTGTCGCTGACGCGCACGGAAACGGAGCCGACGGAAGACTTGCCGCTGTGGACCTTGATACGCAACAGCACCGAGGCGATGTCGTTTACCAACTACCTGCATTTCATGGACAGCCTGTTTTGCGGCGACCTGGCCAATGTGCGCGGTTTCGAGCAGGAACGCTTCGTCAAAAAGGCCGAGGTGTTCCAGCAGCTCAAGCAACGCCGCGCGCTGCCGTTTTCCGATGCCGATTCTTACCGCGTGCTGAAAGTGGCGACGGAAGCGTTCGTGATGGTCAATTGCGGCGTGCTGAACCAGCCGCTGGCCTTCAATCCGGCCGAGGACAACGCCTACCTGGACCGGCGCGACATACCCCAGGGACGCGACCTGGAAACCGTGCTGCGCAACGATTACTTGGAAAACATCGACGGCTTCCAGACCTTGCCCTACCTGGCCGTGATCCGCCGCAAGCTGCCCGACATTCCCATCAGCATCCCGCGCGGCCAAGAAGGCGAAGTCGATCTGTGCTTTGGCATCATCCAGGAAAAGCTGGCCAATCCTTGCCTGCTGGAACTGATCTGGTCCTACTGGCATGAAGAGGGCATGCTGGTGCAAACCATGAATGCCATCGCGCAGCGCTTCCAGAATCTGCGCGCGCCGGGCAACAGCCTCGACCCCCTGTCGAACACGGAAATCGACATGTTGCGTCCGCTGAATAATTTGCTGTGGGGATACACGCAGGATGAACAGCATCGGCTGACCGTGATGCGCCGGAACTATGAGTATGACCATCACTACGGTGTGCGCCTGGACGGCAAGGCAGTGCAGCACTTCCGGCCAGCCGATAGCCGCTCCAAATTCCTGGAAGCGTTCCACCACTTGCTGCGCCTGCTGACCTCGTTCTACAAGCAGGATGACGACACCACCGTGAAGGCGGACGCCTTCCCCGTGCTCAATGCCTTGAAAGAAATCCACCTGATCCTGTCGCAGGGCGCGCACAACCAGTTCGGCGACTTGCCGTCGACGGCGCGCATCGAGATGCTGATGCAGCAATGGATGCTGGCGCGGCCCGAGTTCCGCGAATTTTTACCGACGCGCGTGATGGTGGCGTATCCGGAACCGTGGATGGACAGGGTCGATGCCATGAAGAAACTGCAGGGCTGGACGGATACGAGCGTAATGCACTTCCGTAACCTGGCCATCTTTGGCGAGCAATTGCTGCTCTCCGTGCGCTATGGCAACTGGAGCGACATTTATGAACCGACGCAAGCCTTCAACTGGGCGCGCTTCTGGCGCCCGCAGGTGCAGGGCTATATCCACGGTTACCGCGCCGCCACCGGGGTCGATTTGTCCGTCGACAGCAGCGACCCGGTGGTCGAATCGACGATGCCCTCGGTGCTGCTGCGCCAGCGCCTGAGCCAGCAGCTGCGCAGCGTCTAGGGCGGGAGGGGACGCGTGCATGCTCGACTTTACCAGTGCCCTGTACCTGGGCATGCGCCATCCGGCAGCCTCGCTGGCGCCTTGGAGCAGCTTGAGCCTGGGCCAGCCGGCCGCGCTGCAGGAACCGCCCGGCGCGCAGGCCCTGGCCATGGACCTGGCTGCGCTGCAAGGCTGCGAAGCGGCCTGCGTGCTGCCGTCGACCCTGCATTTGTTCTGGGACCTGTTCGGCATGCTGGCTGCCGAGCGGCTGGTGATCCTCGTCGATGGCGGCAGCTACGCCATCGCGCGCTGGGGCGCCGAGCGGGCGCAGGCGCTGGGCTTGCCGCTGCGATTGTTTCCCAGCGGCGAGATGGCGGCTTTGCGGCGGCTGGTGGAAACCTGGGGCCGGCAAGGGCGGCGCCCCCTGATCCTGGCCGATGGCTATGTGCCGGGCAGCGAACAGCTCTTGCCGCTGGCCGGCTATGCGGCCCTGGCGCAGCAGGGCGGCGGTTATCTGTTGCTGGACGACACGCAGGTGCTGGGCGTGATGGGTACACAGGGTGGCGGCTCGGCGCGGCTGCATGGCTTGCAAGGGGAGTCGCTGATCATCGGCGCCTCGCTGGCCAAGGGATTTGGCGTGCCGCTGGCCGTGCTGGCCGGCAGCCGCAAGCTGCTGCGGCGCTTCGCGGCGCATAGCCAGACGCGCGTGCACGCCAGTCCGCCCTCGGCCGCCGTGCTGGCGGCGGCGCGGCGCGCGCTGGCGCTCAATGCGCGCCATGGCGACGCCCTGCGCGCCAGGCTGGCGGACAGGGTGGCGCAATGGCGGACGGGAATGGCGGCGGCCGGCATCGTTTGCCGCGGTGGCAGCTTCCCCGTGCAGCGCCTGCCCGGGCGCGCCCATCTGCAGCCAGCCTTGCGCGCAGCGGGCGTGCTGGCGCTGGCGCAAGCGGGCGACGGTCCCGGCGCGCTGACTTTTTTGCTGCGGGCGGACCAGACGCCGCGGCAACTGGAACAGGCGATGAACTTGCTTGAACATCACATCAGGAGGCGATATGCACGAAGCGTTTGAAATGCTGCCCTTTGCGGGACAATCGGGAGCGGCCGGCGAGCAGGAATGGTCGCAAGAGTGGTCGCAGGAGTGGCAAGGGGAGGAAGAGGGCGAGTGGGAAGGTGAATGGGAGAGTGAGTGGGAGCGTGAATGGGAAGGCGAGCGTGCGCGCCCGGGCGGCGGACGCGGTGCCATGCCCATGCGCGGTGGCGGCCTGCGCGCAAGGCCACCGCTGCGGGGGCCGCGCCGTCCCGCGCCGCCACGTTACCAGGGCCAGGGGCGCCGGCCGCCACGCTATCCGCCGCCACCCTTGCCGTATCCGCCGCGCTACCGGGGCTGGGGCGGCTATGGCGCCTTTTATCCCACCATTTATCCGGCGCCGTATCAGGACATGGGCCAGTATCACGATCAGAATCAAGGGCAAGATCAGGGGCAGGATCAGGACCATGCCCAGGACCAGGACCAGGACGGCGGCCAGATGCAGGGCGAAGTGCCGCCCATCCTGGCGTCCACCCTGGGCCGTGTGCCGGGCGCGGCCGCCTTGCGCTACCAGGCTGTGGGCGCGATTCCGCAGGCCGTCAACGATGCGAAGGCCACGGGGCCGGGCCTGTATGTGATCGAGTTCGACACCAAAGATGGCCGACGCGCCTACAGCGGCCAGACCGATGATTTGCGGCGGCGCCTGAAACAGCACCACCTGTGCGGCAAGATGATGGGCATGGACATGAGCGCGCACGACGTCTACGTGGCGCCGCTATCCTCGGCCGCGCAGCGGCGCAGCATGGAAAAGGATATTCACAGCGACATGTTTACCCACCGGCGCGGCGTGCTGACCAACCAGCGGCGCGAACTGGAAATGGCCGTGCTCGGTGAAATGTGGGGTTGACACCAGCACTTGATGACTGCGAAGGAGAACATCATGCACCAACTCGAATGCGCATGCGCGCAATGCCGGCAGCGGGCCGGCGCCGCGTTTGAAGTGCTGGAATTCGGCCGGGACTGGCCCGGCAAGGGCCGCGCGCCGGCCGTCTTGAGCGAAGAGGAAGAATTGCAACTGGCCATGGAGTTGCTGGAAGTGTCCAGCGAAGAGGAACTGGAACAGTTTCTCGGCAATGTCTTCAAGAGCGTGTGGAAGGGCGTCAAGAAGGTGGGCGCGACCATTGCCAAGGTGGCCAAGCCTTTGGGCGGCGCCTTGAAGGCCGTGGCCAAGACGGCCTTGCCCTTTGTCGGTGGCGCCCTCGGCTCGATGATACCGATACCGGGCGTCGGCACGGCGCTCGGGTCGGCCCTGGGGCGCGCGGCCAGCAATGCGCTGGAACTCGAAATGGAAGCCGAGGCGCCGGCCGACCGCGAACTGGAACTGGCGCGCCGCTTCGTGCGCATCGCGGGGCAGGCGGCGCGTCTGGCGGCCGACGGCGACGGCAGCGCGCGCGCCGTCGAAAGTGCGCTGACGCGGGCCCTGCACCAGCAATTGCCGCACTTCCGCTCGCCTGCGCCGCAGCAGGAAGATGAAAGCGGACGCTGGCGCCGGCGCGGCAACCGCATCGTCGTCATGGGCGACTGGCAATAGCGTGGCACGATGATCATCGATTGCCACTGCCATGCGGGACCGGGCGACGGCTTGAGCGGGCCGTGGGACAGCGATGCGCCACTGCCAGCCTACCTGCGCCGCGCCCGGGAGGCCGGCATCGCCCGCAGCGTGCTGTTCGCCGCCTTCCACTCCGACTACGCCATCGCCAACCATGGCGTGGCGCGCCTGGTCGCGTCCGATCCGCAGCGTTTTTACGGCTTTGCCTTCGTGCATGCGCGGCGCGACCGGGGCCGCATCATGGACCTGGTGCGCACGGCCGTCGAGCGCTACGGCTTTGTCGGCATCAAGGCGCACCGGCTTGACGCGCGCATCAGCGGCGAAGTGTGCGAGGCGGCGCGCTTCTTCGGCTTGCCCGTGCTGTACGACCCGGCCGGCGAGGTGGCCGTGGCGGAATTGCTGGCGCAGCAGTATCCCGACGTTAATTTCATCCTGCCGCACCTAGGCAGCTTTGGCGACGACTGGGCCGCGCAGCTGGCGCTGATCGACCATCTGGTGCGCCACCCTAACATCCATACGGACAGCTCGGGCGTGCGCCGCTTCGACTTGCTGCGGCAGGCCGTGCGCCGCGCGGGGCCGCACAAGGTCCTGTTCGGCTCGGACGGCCCCTGGCTGCATCCGGGGCTGGAATTGCACAAGATTGAACTGCTGGGCTTGCCGCCAGCCGATGCCGCGCTCATCCTGGGGGAGAATTTCCTGCGGCTGGCAAGGCAGGGCTAGACACCGCAGCAGGCGCTGTCGCCATCGCAGGCACGGACGCCTGCAATGGCGACAATGACAGCGGCCGCTCGACGAGCAGGAACAGTGTCATTGCCGGTGGCAGGCTGAGAGCCAGCATGAGCGGCATCAACAGTAAAAAGAAGGCCAGACCATGCGCCTGCGGCGGATGGAGCAGCGCCAGTGCCAGGAAGGCGCCCTTCAGCGCCAGGCCGTGGATCAGATAGTAGGAATAGCTGATATTGCCGAGCCAGCGCAAGGGCGTCCAGCAAAACAGGCGCGCCAGCCAGTTGGCGCGCGCCTGGAAGCAGCACAGGCAAAGCAGGAAAAAGGCACACGCCAGCAATGCCAGTTTCAGCAGCAGTGCCAGCGGCAGCAACAAACAACCCAGCGCGCACGGCACGGCGCAGGCGGCCAGTGCGGGTGGCGGCGCGCGCCAGGCGGGCGCCGCCAGCGCTTCATGGACAAGGATGCCGGCGATAAACAGCAGCAAACGGGCGGGGCCGCCGAAGATGGCGAAGAGGCCGCCTGCCAGCAAGGTCAGCACGGCGAAGAAGCCGCCGCGCCAGCTGCGGCTGCGCCGGCGCAAATCGAAGACCAGGATGAGCAGGGGGATCAGCAGGTAATACAGCATTTCGTAGCTGAGCGACCAGGCCACGCTGATGAATGGTGGCGCCGCCGTGAAACCGCTGAGCAACAGAAAATTGCTGGTCAGGTAAGCGACTGCCTGCGGCCATGCCGCCGGTATCCTGCTTTCCGACGGCAGGGCGCACGACAGCAGCAGGTACAGGACGAAGACGCAGCTGTAGACGGGGTAGATGCGGCGCGCGCGGCGGCGCAGGTAGGGCAGCAGCGCTTGTTGGCGGGACATCAGCGAGCCATAGATCAGATAGCCGCTGAGCACAAAAAACAGGTCGACCCCCGCATTGCCCATGCTGTGCAGGGCTGTCGCCAGCGGCGTGACGGCGCCGCCGTCGCCGCGCCATGGCGCTTCCAGGCTGACATAGTGGACGAGAAACACCAGCAGCACGGCCAGGCCGCGCAAGCCTTCCATGGCGCGCAGCTGCGGCGCAGCGCCGGGGCGCGACAGTTCGAAGCAGGCGGACAGGCGATGGCAGGCTGGGCTGGACATGGGCCGACTATAGCCGTCTGGCTGTTGCTGGTCTTATGGCGGCACAACATCAGGCGGCGCCAGCTGCGCTGCGCAGCTGGCCGCCTTGCGGCGTATCTGCAGCGCGCGGTCGCTCACGCCCAGGCGGGCGGCGGCGCGCTGGTTGTTGCCGCCTTCCTCGGCCAGCACGAGGCGGATGGCCACGTCGGTGGCGCAGCGCGTGATGTGCGACAGCTTGCAGCCCTGCGCCAAGGCCCGCCGCACGGCCGTCTCGAAGTGCTGGTCGGGCCAGGGCGGCGTCAGCAGCCGTTCTTCGGGCGGCAGGGCGCCGATGGTGATGGGGCCGGGGCCGCAATGGCGGTGCCAGATGCGCGTGACGGTCTGGCGCAGTTCGCGCACATTGCCCGGATAGTCGCGCAGCAGCAGGTATTCCTTCACGGCGGCGTCCAGCGCGGGCGGCGGCCGTTGCGCCAGTTCGGCGAGGAAATGCCGGGCCAGCGGCAGGATGTCGTCCTGGCGCTCGCGCAGGGGCGGCGTCTGGCAGCGCCAGCCGGCGATGCGGTAATACAGGTCGGCACGGAAGGCGCCGCGCGCCACCTCGTCTTCCAGTTCGCGGTTGGTGGCGCAGACGAGCCGAAATTGCGTCGGTTGCCAGGTATTGCCGCCCACGCGCTTGTATTTGCGCTCCTGGATGGCGCGCAGCAGCTGCGCCTGTAGCGGCAGTTGCAGTTCGCCCACTTCGTCGAGGAACAGCACGCCGCCGTCGGCCAGGGCAAACGCACCGTCGCGCGCCGCCGCCGCGCCCGTAAACGCACCCCGTTCGTGGCCGAACAGTTCGCTGCCGGCCAGTTCCGGCGACAGGGTGGTGCAGTCGAGAATAGTGAAGTCGCCCCTGCAGTTGCCGAGACGGTGAACCAGTTGCGCCAGTAAATCCTTGCCCGTGCCCGTTTCGCCCGTGATCAGCATCGGTGCCTGGCTGAAGGCGGCCATTTCCACCACCTGGTGCAGCAAGGCGGTCCAGGCCGCGCTGTCGCCCACCAGCTGCTGGCGCACGGCGCCGGACGCCAGCAACTGCGCCACGGCTTGCCAGCGCTGCAGGCGCGCCAGCACCTGGCCCGTATCGATGGCACCGCCAGGCCACAGCAGCACATCGAGGGCGCCAGCGGCCATCAGGGCGCGCTGCTGCGCGCAGCTCGGGGGATGGCCGCAGGCGGCAATGGCCAGCACGCGGGCATGGCCGCACAGCGCCGGCAGCGCCTGCAGCAGCGCGCTATCGGCCTCGGCAAACAGCACGATGCCCGCACCGTCCTCGCCGCCATCGTGCCGCCGGGCTACAGTTACCTGAGCCTGCTTCAAGGCCGTTATCAGCAAGGCGCCACTACCAGCCGCCGCCTGCTGCATAATTTCCAGCCAGACCTTGAGCGCCATATGCCAGCCATCACGAGGGCACGAGTGGCCCATCTTAGAAGCCCGACACCCCAGCCGTTTGATCTGGCGCAAGCGTGCGCGGTAGCCCGTAATGAAAAACGCCGCCTGATTTGCATCAGGCGGCGCCATTAATGAAGTTCAACGAACGTCAACGTCTTTAGACGTTCTCGTCCAGTTTGACGCAGTCAACGAAGTAGCCACGCTTGCCATCGACTTCGCGTTTCACCAGACCGTGCACATCCGTCTCGAAGCCGGGGAAGCGCTCGTTGAAGTCGCGCGCGAAGCGCAGGTAGTCGACGATGGTCTTGTTGAAGCGTTCGCCCGGGATCAAGAGCGGGATGCCCGGTGGATACGGCGTCAGCAGGATGGACGTGATGCGGCCTTCCAGTTCGTCGATGGCCACGCGCTCGATTTCGCGGTGCGCCATCTTGGCGAAGGCGTCCGACGGCTTCATGGCCGGGATCATGTCCGACAAATACATTTCCGTCGTCAAACGCGCCACATCGTAGGCCTTGTAGAAATCGTGGATTTGCTGGCAGAGGTCGCGCAAGCCCATTTTTTCGTAGCGTGGGTTGGCCGCCGCAAATTCCGGCAGGATGCGCCACATCGGCTGGTTCTTGTCGTAGTCGTCCTTGAATTGCTGCAAGGCCGTCAACAGGGTATTCCAGCGGCCCTTGGTGATGCCGATGGTAAACATGATGAAGAACGAGTACAGGCCGCATTTTTCAATGATGACGCCGTGCTCGGCCAGGTACTTGGTGACGATGGACGCGGGGATGCCCGTGTCGCCGAACTGGCCGTCCAGCGACAGGCCCGGGTTGACGATGGTCGCCTTGATCGGGTCGAGCATGTTGAAGCCGGGAGCCAGGTCGCCAAAGCCGTGCCAGTCATCCTCGGCGCGTATCATCCAGTCTTCCTGCTGGCCCATGCCTTCGTCGTTGAAGCTGGCCGGACCCCAGACCTGGAACCACCAGTCCTGGCCCCACTCCTGGTCGATCTTCTTCATGGCGCGGCGGAAATCGAGCGCTTCCATGATCGATTCTTCCACCAGGGCCGTGCCGCCCGGCGCTTCCATCATGGCCGCGGCCACGTCGCACGAGGCGATGATGGAATACTGCGGCGACGTCGAGGTGTGCATCAGGTAAGCCTCGTTGAAGGCGTCCTGGTCCAGCTTGACTGTATCCGATTCGCGCACGAGGATTTGCGAGGCCTGCGACAGGCCGGCCAGCAATTTGTGCGTGGACTGGGTCGAGAAGATCATCGATTCCTTGGCGCGCGGACGGTCCTTGCCGATGGCGTGCATATTCTTGTAGAAATCGTGGAAGGTGGCGTGCGGCAGCCACGCTTCATCGAAGTGCAGGGTGTCGATCTTGCCGTCCAGCATTTCGCGCAGGGTTTCCACGTTGTAGATCACGCCATCGTAGGTCGATTGCGTGATTGTCAGGATGCGCGGCTTCTTGTTCTTCGCTTCGCGCGCGAACGGATTTGCCTCGATCTTGCGGGCAATGCTTTCTGGCGTGAATTCATGCAGCGGGATAGGACCGATGATGCCCAGGTGATTGCGCGTCGGCATTAGGAACACGGGAATGGCGCCGCACATGATGATCGAGTGCAAGATCGACTTGTGGCAGTTGCGGTCGACGACGACGATGTCGCCTGGCGCCACTGTCGAGTGCCACACCATCTTGTTCGAGGTCGAGGTGCCGTTGGTAACGAAATAGCAATGATCGGCATTGAAGATGCGCGCCGCATTGCGTTCCGAGGCGGCGACAGGACCCGTATGGTCGAGCAGCTGGCCCAGTTCTTCGACGGCGTTGCAGACGTCGGCGCGCAGCATGTTTTCACCGAAGAACTGGTGGAACATCTGGCCGATCGGCGATTTGAGGAAAGCCACGCCGCCCGAGTGGCCGGGGCAATGCCACGAGTAGGAGCCGTCATTGGCGTAGTGCACCAGCGCGCGGAAAAATGGCGGCGACAAGCCGTCCAGATACGATTTCGCTTCGCGGATGATGTGGCGGGCGACGAATTCCGGCGTATCTTCGAACATGTGGATGAAACCATGCAGTTCGCGCAGGATATCGTTGGGAATATGGCGCGAGGTGCGCGTTTCGCCGTACAGATAAATAGGGATGTCGGCGTTCTTGTAGCGGATTTCCTCGACAAAGGCGCGCAAGGACTTCAAGGCGTGGTCGGTTTCCTCGATGGAACCGCCGCCGAATTCTTCATCGTCGATCGACAGCACGAAGGCTGACGCGCGCGATTGTTGCTGGGCAAATTGCGACAAATCGCCGTAGCTGGTCACGCCCAGCACTTCCATGCCTTCTTTTTCCATTGCGGCGGCAAGGGCGCGAATGCCCAGGCCGGACGTATTTTCAGAACGGAAATCCTCGTCAATGATGACGATAGGGAAACGAAATTTCATGCATGTCTCCAAAAAAGCAAGCCGCCCCTGACTTATGTGGAGGGGCGGACTAGGGCGCGACAGCCAGGCGGTAACGCAACCGGGCAGCCGCAGAAAAAAAATAAGAACGGGATTCTCGCAGAAATGCGGCCTCTGCGGGAAAAAAATATCACCCCTCAGCGTCACAAGCTTGCGCTAGCGTGACGCATGGGTGTGACAGGGGTATTACAGCAACATTCTGCTAATCACTTTCAACCTTATCAGGCTTTGCGTTCCAGCGTGACAAAGGCGTAAGGCAGGCCGGATTTCTCCGACATGTGCGCCTCGCGCGCGGTTTCTTGCCACACGGCATAGTCCACGGCAGGGAAAAAAGCGTCGCAGTCGAAGGCCTGGCCGATTTCCGTGATGATCAAACGCTGTGTCAGGGGCAATGCCTGCTTGTATATCTCCGCGCCGCCGATGACATACCCTTCGGCGCCGTCCAGCAGGGCGATGGCCGCTTCCACCGACGACACCGCTTCCACACCCTCGTGACGCCAGTCCGGATTGCGCGTAATGACGATGTTGCGGCGGTTCGGCAGCGGGCGGCCGATGGAATCGAAGGTCTTGCGGCCCATGAGGATGGGGTGGCCCGTCGTCAGACGCTTGAAATGCGCGAGGTCTTCCGGCAATTTCCACGGCAGGGTGTTGTCGATGCCGATGCCGCCTTGCTGGTCGGTGGCGACGATGATGGTCAAATGGCTCATTGGTTCTGTGAAAAAGGTGGGGGCGTAGCCCGATGCCCGTCATTATCGTTGAAATTGCCGGCGGCCTCCAGATGCGCACGCATGGCGTCGGCCAGTTGCCCCGGTGCTTCCAAGGGAATCATGTGGCCGGTATCGTCTTTCAGGATGTGCAATGTGGCTTGCGGCAGGTGCTCCGCCATGGCGCGCAGGTCGTCGGGACGGACGAGCTTGTCGTCTTCGGCGCCCACGATCAGCACGGGAAAATCGAGTTCCGGCAAGCGCGCCATCAAGTCGGGGCGGTCTATGGTGGTGATGAATTGCGCCAGCAGCACGTCCTTGCCCAGGTCCAGCCCCATCTGCTGGATCAGGCCCGTGATGGCGGCATCGTCCAGGTGTGACGGGTGCAGCAGTTCGCGCAGGCGCTGGCGCGTGATGCCCGTATAGGCATTGCGCTCGAGCATGGCGACGATACGCTGGCGCGCGTCGACTTCCGCCGGCAGCAAACCTTGGGCCGAATTGGCGATCAAAGTAAGGGATTTCACGCGCCGCGGGTGCGCCAGCGCGTGTTCGAGCGCCAGGTAGGCACCCAGCGAAAAGCCCACCAGATGGGCGTGTGGAGCGCTGTGGCTGGCGATCATCTGCTGCATTTGCGTGCGCGTGCGCGCCTGGTGCAGAGGCACGTGCCGCAGATCGAAGGCGTCGCCCAGGGCAGGCGCCAGGCGCGACCACAGGCGCGCGTCGCACAGGGTGCCAGGAATGCAGTCGAGCCGTGTCTTGGTATTGTTCAACTTGGTATTGTTCAAGGACAAGCCTGGGTTCAAGGAGGGTGAAATTTTTTGTCGAGTGGCATTATCCGCCATTTTTCGCCTCAAGGCAGCGGCCCGGTATTTTCCTCATGGCATTATTTTCAATAGTGCGCGGCTGGCAAGCCGGCACTTTATGGTAGGCTCATGGCTCATCAAGCCGGGGTGCCGGCGACGTGACCTGAAACACCGAATGCAACCCTTAGCAACCAACCTTATTAAATAAAGAGGAAACACCATGGCGATCAGTTTGCAAAAAGGCGGCAATGTCAACCTGAGCAAGGAAGCTCCTGGCTTGAAGAAAATCGTGATTGGCCTGGGCTGGGACCCGCGCGCCACCGATGGCGCCGCATTCGACCTGGACGGCAGCGCCTTCCTGCTGAAAACGGATGGCAAGGCCCGTTCCGATGCCGATTTCATTTTTTATAACAACCTGAAGTCGGCTGACGGCTCCATCGTCCACGCGGGCGACAACACCACGGGCGGCGGCGATGGCGACGACGAGAAAGTTGCCGTCGACCTGGCCAACGTGCCGGCTGATATCGACAAGATCGCCGTGGCCGTCACCATCCACGACGCGGAAAACCGCAAGCAGAACTTCGGCATGGTCGGCAAGGCCTATATCCGCTGCCTGAACGGCGACAACGGCGCGGAAATCGCCCGCTACGACCTGTCGGAAGACGGCTCGACGGAAGCGGCCATGATCTTCGGCGAAATCTACCGCGCCGGCAGCGAATGGAAATTCAAGGCGATCGGCCAAGGCTTCAAAGGCGGCCTGGGCCCTCTGGCCCGCTCTTTTGGTATCAACGCATAAAAACACCTGTCAAAACCTACTGCGCGTCGCGATTTGCGGCCTCCGATGCTCACTGTGCTAAAGCACAGCTCCGCGTCTCGGCCACAACTCGTTGCCGCTCGCTACGGTTTTGTCAGGCGTTTCAACGCATATGTACATTCGTACTGTCTTCGGACGACGCGCCTTGCCCTGAGCCGTTGTCCGAAGCTCTCACATCTGAATAAATAGTCCCATGGAAAACCTGATCAAGGGGCAGCGCCTGGCGCTGTCCGGCCTCGTCACGGGCAATGTCGTGCAACTGGGCCTCGCCAGCGCCGGCGTGGCGCTGGATTTTGCCTGTTTTGGCCTCGATGCCGCCGGCAAGCTGTCCGACGACCGCTACATGACTTTCTTTAACCAGCCGCGCACGCCGTGTGGCGGCGTGGAAACCGCGGCGCCGTCCGGCGATGCGGCCGGTTTCAGCTATCAGCTGGAGCGTTTGCCCACCTCCATCGAGCGCCTGGTCGTCACGGCCGCCATCGATGGCGACGCCACCATGGCGCAGCTGGGCAGCGGCCATCTGCGCCTGCTCGACGGCGGGCGCGAGCTGGCCCGCTACACATATGCGGGCGCTGATTTTGCGCAAGAAAAAGCCGTCATGCTGGGCGAGTTCTACCGCAAGGATGGGAGCTGGCGCTTCATGGCCGTGGGCCAGGGTTTCAATGGCGGCCTCGATGCCCTGGTCGCCCATTTTGGCGGTGTAGTGGCGCAGGCGGTTGCTGAACCTGAACCGGCGCCGCCGCCCAAGATTTCCCTGTCGAAAATTTCGCTGACCAAGGCGGGCCAGACGCACAAGGTGTCGCTGGAAAAGGGCGCGGGTGCGCCGGGCAAGCTCACCGTCAAGGCCAGCTGGGTCGATAACGGCGATGGCGACGACGATAACGACGACCTTGATTTGCGGGTCGGCATCCTCTTGCCGAACGGCCAGATGCGCTTCATCCAGGCGCCCGATACGCCCGGCAATTTTGGCGCCATGCCCTTCGTGCGCCACCTGGGCGACGTGGCGGGCGCATCCGGCAAGGAGCCGGCTACGGAAACGGTGGAAGTCAATCCCGCGCTGGCGCAGCATTACGGCGGTACGGTGGGCCTCGTCTTCAGCGTGTATTCGGCGGTGGCCAACGGCGCCGTCTCCGTCGCGTCCATGCGGCCGAAGATGGTCATGCAATATGGCGAGCAGATCGTCGAATGCGCGTTCGATTTCCGTTTGTCCAAGGCGGCCGACGACGATACCGTCTACACCTATGTGATCGGCATGGCGCGCATCACGCCCGACAGCATCATTCTGGAACCGTCGGGCAAGACGTCCGAGCCGGGCAGCGAAGCGACGCCATGGCTGAGCTGGCAGGGCGAGAACCTGCAACTGGCCTTCAACGGTCCCGTCGTTTTCAAGGGCGAGGACAAGGAAGATGAAGATGATTGCAATGCGGACAATCCACGCCGCTATATCGCCTAGGAGGCACTGATGGAAACCTTGTCCAAGGGACAGCGCTTGCCGCTGGCCAATCTCGTTCCCGATGGCGTATTGCAGGTCGGCGTGGCCGCGCAGGGCCTGGCGCTCGACGTGGCCTGCTTCGGCCTCGATGCCAGCGGCAAACTATCCGACGAGCGCTACATGACCTTTTTCAACCAGCCGCGCACGCCGTGCGGCGGCGTGGAAGCGCGCGCGGGCAGCGCCGGTGACATGGCCGAGTTTGCCTTGCAACTGGCGCGCTTGCCGGCCAGCGTAGACCGCCTCGTCGTGACGGCGTCCATCGATGGCAGCGGCGTGATGTCGCAGCTGCAGGCTGGCCACGTGCGCCTGCAGGCGGGAGGACGCGAGCTGGCACGCTTTGCGTTTGCCGGTTCGGATTTCGCACAGGAAAAAGCCGTCATGCTGCTTGAACTCTACCGCAAGGATGGCGGCTGGCGCTGCATGGCCGTCGGGCAAGGTTTTAATGGCGGACTCGATGCGCTGGTGCGCCACTTCGGCGGCGAAGTCGATCAGGCCGCGCCAGCCGCTGCTGCCACCCCTGCCGCGGCGTCGGCAATCCAGCAGGCGAAGATCAACCTGGAAAAGCGCGTGGAACGGGAAGCGCCGCAACTGGTCAGCCTGGTCAAGCAGGCCGGCGTGTCGCTGCAAAAAGTGGGACTGTCGGACCACCGCGCCAAGGTGTGTCTGTGCCTCGACATTTCCGGCTCCATGGGGCGGCTGTATAAGGAGGGGCTGGTGCAGCGCTTTGCCGAACGCATCCTGGCCCTGGGCTGCAAGTTCGACGACGATGGCGAGATCGACGTTTTCCTCTTCGGCAAAAACGTCCACCATCCGGCGCCCATGGCCTTGAGCAACTGCAATACCTACGTGGGCCAGGCGATACAGCGCCATCCGCTGGAAGGCGACACGCGCTACGGCGCCGCCATGCAGGCGATACGCGCGTTTTACTTCCCCGACGCTGCCGGCGGCGAGCGCACGCGCCCCGTCGCGGCCGAGTTGCCCGTGTACGTCATGTTTGTGACCGATGGCGGTACGAGCGACCAGGCAACGACTGAAAAGCAATTGCGCTGGGCCAGCAATGAGCCCATCTTCTGGCAATTCATGGGCATCGGCAAGGGACGCAAGTCGAAAAGCAAGTTTCTTTCCGCCTTTGCCGATTCCGATTTCCCGTTTCTGGAAAAGCTCGACGAATTGCAGGGCCGCCTGGTCGACAATGCCAATTACTTTTCCGTCAGCTCGCCCGACGAGCACAGCGATGCGGAACTGTATGATTTGTTGATGACGGAATATCCGGGCTGGCTGAAACTGGCGCGCGGCAATGGCTTGCTGAGGTAGTGGTCATCGGATGAGGCTGTATGACCACAAGTGCAAGAGATTTGTAAATTGAAGTAAATAACAATGGTTCGCATTTGCTTTGCGCAATGAAGTCGTGGCATGCTGGAACTGTGCCCATGCCTGTGTCCTCACGCCACGGCGCAGTGCCTCATCCGTAGCGTCTCCATTATTTTTTAAGCAAATGCATAAAATCCTCTTTCACTGTCTGGCGGGCGGCAGCCTGCTCGTCTCCGGCGCCGCTGTCCAGGCCCAAACCACGACTACCAGCGGCGACACCGTCGTCAAGCCCGCACCAGCCAAGGCGCCCGCCGCCGCGTCTACGCCTTCCGTCAGCGTGACGGCCGAACGCCCCACGGGCCGCATCGACCGGCAAGTCTACGACGTCAAGTCCGACGTGGGCAGCAGCAACGGCACGGCGGCCGATGCCTTGAACAATGTGCCGTCGGTGGCCGTCGATCCCGATGGTTCCGTCTCCTTGCGCGGCAGCAGCAATGTGCAGATATTGATCGATGGCAAGCCGTCGGCCATGCTGCAGGGGGATTCGCGCGGCGCCACCCTGAACGCCATGGCGGCCGACGATATCGAGTCCGTGGAAGTGATCAACAATCCCGGCGCCCAGTTCGGCAACGAGGCCGGTGGCGGCCCCATCCTGAACCTGGTGATGCGGCGCAACCGCAAGCCGGGCGGCTTTGCCACCGTCAACGCGAATGCGGGCATCGCGGGGCGCTACAACAGCGCCGTGTCCGGCACCTACAATGAAGGACCGTGGGGCTACCAGGGCGGCATCAATGTGCGCCATGACGGCCGCAATTCCGTGGGCGAGGTCAGCCGCGAACGCCTGGAGCGCGGCACAGGAGCTTTCGCCCCCAGCAGCCAGCAGTCCAGCAACAATGGCTTGAATGACTCGCTGGGCTTGCACGGCACCGTCAATTACAACCTGAACGCCAACGACACCCTGGCCGCCAGCGTGTCGTATAACGGGCGCAGCAATGACCAGCGTTCGCTCGACCGCTACATCAATGGTGACAGCACGGGCAGCACCATCGGCGACTATGTGCGCAGTACCGTGCGCAATGGCGACAGCCGCAACACCAGCTGGGGCGCGCGCTACGACCATAAGGGCGAGTTGCCCGGTGAAACCCTCAAAATCGACTTGCGCGTGTCCTCGTCGACCAACGAGAGCGACAGCGATTACGCCAATACCTACGCGCTGGCCCCGGCCTATGCCTTCGACAGCCGCGCGCGCCAGCACAGCGAGACGGGCAACCGCATCGTCGATTTCAGCGGCGACTATGAGCGTCCGCTGGCGGGCGGAACGGCCAAGCTGGGCTACAAGGTGGCCGACAACAAGAGCAGTTTCGACACCTTATATACGGACATCAATCCGGGCAGCCTGATGGAGACCGTCAACCCCATGCGCAGCAACCGTTTCGAGCTCGACGAGCGCACCATCGCGCTGTACGGCTCCTACCAGATGCGCCTGAGCGAGCGCTGGGGCGCGCTGGCTGGCTTGCGCGCCGAATACACGGACTTGAACGTGCGCCAGATCACCAGCGGCAGCGAGGCCAGCAACAATTACGTCAACTATATTCCCAGCCTGTTTGCCACCTACAAGGTCAGCGACGAGAGCAACTTGCGCTTCAGCTATGCGCACCGCATCCGCCGTCCGAATGCGGGCGACCTGAACCCTTACGTGGTCTACCGCGACGAGTTCAATGTGTCGGCCGGCAATCCGAAGCTGAAACCCACGCAGACGGATTCGTTTGAAATCGGCTATGAAACGAAGATCGCTGGCCTGGAAAGCAGCTTGCGCGCCTACCACCGGCGCGACACGGACGCCATCGTCGATTACCGCTACTTTATCAGCGACAATGTGCTCTTGACCACGCGGGAAAACGGCGAAGGCAGCCATTCGAGCGGCCTGGAGTTCAGCGTCAGCGGCAAGCTGACGCCGTCGCTGACCCTGAACACGAGCGGCAATCTGGCGCGCAGCCAGCAAACGAGCTCGGACGATCTGGGCAACCGCAGCACGCGCACGGCGAATGCCCTGAGCGGCCGCGCGCGCCTCAATTACCAGGTCAATACTGCCAACCAGGTGCAGCTGGCCCTGCAAATGCAAGGCAAGACGCTGTCCGGACAGGGCTACCGCTCGCCGAACAACACCTTGAATGTGAGCTGGCGCCACACGGTGACGCCGCAGCTGAGCCTGGTCATGAATGTGACCGATGTATTCAGCAGCAACAAGATGGAAACCGTCATCAACAGCGCTTCCTTGCGCGAGACGAGCACGCGGCGCTTCGACGGACGCATGATTTATGTGGGACTGTCGTACCGCCTCGGCGGCGCCACGTCGGCGGCGAAAGAGGGCGAGCGCGAACCGCGCTTCGGCCCGCCAGGCGGACGCGGGTCAGGCGGGCCCGGCGGTCCCGGACCGGGCTAAGCAGCTTTGGCAATTTCCTTGAGGAAGTCGACAAAGCTGTCCGCGTGGCGTTCAAAATGCCATGCGCCTGCGCCGTGCTCGGCCGTGTAGACGGGCGCGTCGCCGTCAACGATGGCTGATAAATCCAGGCAATACGGATCGGCGCCGGCATCAGCAATCACCACGTAGTGGGCCGGCCAACCGGCGATGACTTCCTGGTCAACCGGATTGTACGAGTAGCCGTGCTGTGCCTTGAGCAGCTCTGCCGCGCCGTACAGGTTCAAGCCCTGGAAGTAGCGCTTGCTGTCGATATACACGCGCAGCGGAGAGTAGCGGGCCAGGAAGCGCCGGTACTGTTCCGGCAAGGCCCAGCGCTGGTCGATGGCGGCCAGGTCGGCATTATCCGCAATGACCAGCCAGTTCGACGGGCGCGCCAGGTCCTGGTCCTTCTTGCGCTCGGCCGCCAGTTTTTTTTCCAGTTTCGCTGCCGCTTTTTCCATTGGGGAGCGAGGGTCTTCCAAAGACGCATGCGTGGCCGGTGGCGCAAAACCCGCACCGTCCGGATAGCCATCGCGCTGCCAGGCCAGCACATCGTCGAGTGGCAGGCTCTCGGCTTTCCAGTAGTCGGGAACGGCCGACAAGCCGGCGTCAAATGGCTGGCGGCTCAGCACGGCCAGGCTTTTCACGGCCTTGGCCCTGACTTGTAGCGGTTGCGAGTCCGAGAGAGCCAGCGCCACCACGGTCTCGTAAGCATCCTTGCCCTGGCTTTTCAGCAAGCCGTCGATGCCCCAGTAGGCCAGTTGCGGCATGGTCACGGCCCAGCTGAAAAATTCCTGCAATTCCTGCGCTTGTATCAGGTCCGCCATGGTGTGTACCAATGAGGTGCGCCAGTGCAGCAGCTGGCCGTCGCGCGCGTAAGCGCTCAATATGTCAAGCACGGCCAGCCGGTCGGTCTCGCCGTGTTTCTTGATCAGCCTATCCTTGAGCGTGGCGAACTTGACGCCGTCGGTTTCGTCGAACAGTTTGCGGTGCAGTGCTGCCAGTGGTGTGATCGCCATCGTCTTCCTGATTAATTTGTCTGCTGACTTCGGTTGAATGGATACTGTCCCTGACGGCCGCCAGTAGAAATTCTGGAGAATGCCGGACAGGTCAAATAATATTTTTATTGTAATATGTTGCCTGCTTCCATGATGGCAGGTTCGATCAAATGATGAAATTGTATTTCAAGACCAGTGTATTTTTATGCTGTCTGCTGGCTATCGTCTATTTGTTCTTGATGCGCAAGACCTTCCCCATGGCCAGTGATGGCAGTGGGCCCAATGGCGATGCGTTAATTGCCTTTTTCATCTTCGTTATCGCATGCATACTGCATGTCCATACTTTCATTCTGGCGATTTTTCTATACAGGAATAATAAGAATGGCACCAGGATCGCATTGGGCATGCTGGCTGCAAGTGCGCTTTTATTGTCATCGCATGAAATCAGATCCATCGCCAAAAGGCAGCTGTCCGATTATCGATACAATTCCAGTGCGACCACCAAAACTTTCAAAGCGATCAGTTCAGGGACGCCTGCCGAGTTTTTCAGCTATTTCGATCAGATCCCGGACCGGGAAAAAACGTGGCGCTATGTGCGTGACCTGATGGCAGACTTGGCCAAGGCAGGCAGGATCGATCTGCTTGAAGCACTGGAGATAAAAGGTTTTCCTGTCGCGGAGGCCGGTCACGAGCAGGACTGGACTGACGTGGTGTACGCGGCTGTTTACAGCGAAACGCTGTCACCGGAACAACGTCTGAAGGTGCTGGAATGGTTGTTTTCCAGGGCAGAATCTTTTGAATTCTCCCTGAAACAGTCCAGGCATGCGTTTTTCTCGATTGAGAATTTTTCAAATGCGTTCAAGGATATCAATAATCCGAGCACCAGGAAAGTCTTTGATCTCCTGGTACGCCACGACGCCGACTTCAGGGGCAGCAATACCGGATATGTGCTCTGGTATTCGGCCCGCTTCGGGAACCTCGATCACGTCAAGTTTTTAGTTGCCCAAAAAGTCGACCCCAATTACGTTGACGGGAACTGGCATACAACCGCCCTGGACGAAGCCATCGATAAAAAGGACCAGGCTATTGTTCAGGAACTTTTGAAGGCCGGCGCAAAGAAGGCGAGTGAGTTGAAAAGCGCGGTTCAATAATATGAACGGATCCGCGCGTTACGCTACCCGGCTCAGACGGCCATCGCGGCCTTGATGGGCGCGTGGTGTTCATAGCCTTCCAGCGAGAAATCCGATGGCTCGATCTTTTCCAGCCATTCCGGCTCGTACTTGCCCGTTTTCGCATAGTCGGGCACGCGCTCGGAAATGACAAACCTGGGCGCCGGGAAGGGCGTGCGTTTGAGTTGCTCTTCCACCATGTCGAGGTGGTTCTCATAGATGTGCGCGTCGCCGATGAAGTAGGTGAACCAGCGTGGCGTGTAGCCCGTCAGGCGCGCCACCAGGTGCAGCAGGGCGGCGCCTTCGGCGATGTTGAACGGCGTGCCCAGGCCAATATCGTTGCTGCGCACATATAAGCACAGCGAGATTTCGCGCGTGCTGGCGTTCGGGATGAACTGGTACAGCAAATGGCAGGCGGGCAGGGCGACGGCATCGAGCACGGCAGGGTTCCAGCCGTGGAACAGGATGCGGCGGCTGCCCGGGTTGTGCATGATGGTGTCCAGGCATTCGCGCAACTGGTCGACGGCCTTGTACAGCAGCACTTTTTGCACGCCGTCCTCGGCGATGGGAGCGATCAAGGTAAAACCATTCGCTTGCGCGTCGGCGATCTGTGCCGGCTGGTCGGTGGCCAGCAGTTTATATGCGGGCCATTGGCGCCATTGCACGCCGTACACGGGGCCCAGGTCATCCTCGCCTTCGCGGTAGGGGTTGGCCAGCCATTGCGCGTTTTCATTGGCGTTCTGGTCCCACACTTTGCAGCCCAGCGCGCGGAACTCGGCCGCGTTGCGCGAGGCGCGCAGGAAGGCGCACAATTCGCCGATCACGGATTTGAAAGCCAGTTTCTTGGTTGTCACGGCAGGGAAATTGCCATTGGCCAAGTCGAAACGCATCATGGCGCCCGGCACGCTCAGGGTGCGGATGCCCGTGCGGTTGTCTTGCCAGCTGCCCGTTTCGAGCACGGTCTTGATCAAATCTTGATATTGCTGCATGTATTTCTCCAACGGTAAGGATGGTGATTGTAACGCAGGCGCGACAGGCGGGCCGCGGCCCACGCACATAATTACGCTGCTGTCTTACCTGCAAACATGACTCTGTGGTAATTTGTGTGTCCTTAAAGAAATACACAGAAACGGCAGATGCTGCACCATGTTCTTGCGACAATTTGTAAATAATAATAACGCCGCCGTGGTGGAGATGAGCAGGGCCGATTTTCTCAAGGCCAACCTGCGCCTGATCCTGGCCTGGCCCTTGCTGGGGCTGGTCTTGTGCGCCGTGCTGTGGACGGCCACCTTGCTGCAGCTGGAGGCGGAAAAGAAGGTGGCACAGCAGCAGGCGCTCGACGGCGTGTCTTCGTTGTCGAAAGCATATGGCCAGTATCTGTTGCGCACCCTGGAGCAGATGGACCAGCTGACCTTGCAGCTCAAGTATGAGTGGGAAAACTCGCGCGGCCACTTGCGTCTCGACCAATTGAAGATGCAGGGCATGTATGCCTTGCCGCAATTTGCCATCGTCGCCATCCTCGACCGCAAGGGCCACCCGGTGACGGCCACGGCGCCGCTGCAGCGCCTGCGCGTCAACGAGCGCAGCGATTTTTTGTTGCGCCACTGGCGCAGCAATTCCAGCGCGCTGCGCATCGCGCTGGGGCGGGCCAGCGCCGTCAATGCAGGCAGCGCGGCGGCGCCCGACGCCGACGCAAGCCTCGTGCATTTCACGCGCCGGCTGGAAGACGAGGATGGCAATTTCGACGGCGTGCTGCTCATTTCCATTCATTCCAGCTATTTTTCCGAATTCTACAATAGCGTCAGTTTTGGCAAGTTCGGCATGTCGGCCATGGTGGGCGAGGAGGGCGAGCTGTTCAGCACGCGCCTGGGCTCGCGCGTGCTGCCGACCCGGCGCGGCCAGGGCACGCCATTCCTCGATACCAGCTTTCTGGAAACGGAGAGCGGCGCCATGCATTCCGGCGGCAGGATCGCTTTTTCTGACAAGCAAAATCGCTATGTGGGCTGGCAGGCGCTGAAAGCCTATCCGTTTACGGCCGTGGTCGGACTGTCGGACGGCGAAATGCTGCATCCCTACGAGGAAACGCGCACGATTTATCTCGGCATCGCCTTCGCAGTCACCGTGCTTCTGCTGGCCTTTACCGCCGTTGCCACCATGCTGTCGCTGCGTCTGGCGTGGCGCCACCACCAGTCCGAAGGCGTGCGCAATGCCTACCGCATGGCCACCGAAGGCACGAGCGACGGCTTTTATATCATTGCCGCCTTGCGCGGCGCGGATGGCAGCATCCTCGATTTCGAGATGGTCGACTGCAACGAGCCGGGCGCCGGCTACTTTGGCGTGCGCCGCGAACAATTGCTGGGCATGCGCCTGCAGTCGCGCGCCCACGAGCCGTATTTCCGCGACCTGATCCATAATTACCGGGCCGCCATGGTTTCCGGTTTTTCCGAGGAAGAGATCGAACTGCCGGAAGGCAATCCCTTCAAGCTGCGCTGGATACGCCGGCGCGTGGTGCGCAGCGGCGACCGCCTGGCCGTCACCCTGCAAGACATCAGCACGGCCAAGGAGCACGAGCGTGACTTGCGCCGCCTGGCCAATGAGGATGGCTTGACAGGCTTGCCCAACCGCTATTGGCTGCAGCAATTCCTGCCCGGCGCCCTGGGGCGCGCCGCCATCGCGCGGCATATGCTGGCGCTGCTGTTCATCGACCTGGACGGCTTCAAGGATATCAACGATACGCAGGGCCACGCCGAGGGCGATAAAGTGCTGCGCGCCGCGTCCTTGCGCCTGAAGGCCGTGCTGCGGCCGGGCGACCACGTGGTGCGCCTGGGCGGCGATGAATTCGTCGTCGTGCTCGACCCGGTGGAAGACGACAGCCGCGCCGAGCAGGTGGCGCAGCGCATCGCCATCGCCTTCGACGAACCGTTTTACCTGGGCAGCGAACGCCACAAGATGGGCGCCTCGATCGGCATCAGCCTGTATCCGCGCGATGGCGCCGAGACGGATGTGCTGCTGAAGAACGCCGACATCGCCATGTATGCCGTGAAAGTGGCGGGCAAGGGCCATCATCGCTTTTTCCAGCCGGAACTGTTCGAAACCATCCGCAACCGCCGCGAACTCGAGCAAAGCCTGGTGGCGGCGCTGGAGCAGGATCAGTTTCTTGTCGTCTACCAGCCGCGCGTCGACGCCATGAGCGGGCAGCTGTGCAGCATGGAGGCGCTCGTGCGCTGGCAACATCCGCAGCACGGCATGGTGCCGCCGCTGGAATTCATCCCCGTGGCCGAGAGCAGCGGCCTGATTTCGCAGCTGGGCGAAGTCGTCATCGAAAAGGTGTGCCTGCAGATGGCGCGCTGGCAGGCCAGCGGGCTGGAACTGGTGCCCGTCTCCATCAACGTCTCGGCGCGCCAGTTCGGCCGCGGCGACGTGCACCAGGTGCTGGCGTCCGCCCTGACGCGCCACCGCATCGATGCGCGCCTGATCGAGGTGGAAATCACGGAATCGGCCATGATGGATGAACAGAACCGCGCCGTGGAGCAGCTGTCTGCCATCCGCGCGCTGGGCGTGCGCTTGCTGGTCGACGATTTCGGCACCGGATACTCGTCGCTGTCGCAGCTGCAGAAGTTCGCCATGGATGGCTTGAAGATCGACCGCGCCTTCACCATGGAGCTGGGCCGCTCGGAGCAGGGCGAGGTGTTCGTGCGCGCCATCCTGTCGATGGCGCATGCGCTGGGCATGAGCGTGGTGGCCGAAGGGGTGGAGACGCGCGAGCAGCTCGACATCCTGCGCGCGCTGCAATGCAACGAGGTGCAGGGCTATTTCATTTCGCGTCCCGTGCCTGCCGAACAGATGCTGTCGCTGATGCATCAGCGCTTTCTGATACCGCTTCCAGCCCCGGCGCTGGCACTGTAGAACGGCGCGATGGGCAAGAAAAACAACGCCGTTTCAATAAAAGAGCGAACGTTCGCTTTTTTCTAAAAAATATTATATGCTTCGCTCATGCCGTCAGTGAATTGGAGTTCACGGCGGCAAGAAAAGTGCAAGACGGGGCAGTTTGGGATGCCCGCGATAGTGTGCCGAAGACCTTCATATAATAAAGAGAGACCAACTTGAAACATAAATATCTGCCCCTCCTGATCGTTGCCGCGTTCGCCGGCATTTCCTCCACAGCACAAGCATCGGGCTACCGTTTCGGCTCGCAAAGCGTTTCCGCTCAAGGCACCGCCGACGCCAGCGGCGCCGAAGCGGGCGACGCCTCGACCATTTTCTACAACCCGGCCGGCCTGTCGCGCCTGGAAGGCACGCAGTTCGTCGGTGGCGGCACCATCGTCGTGCCGCATTCGACCTACCAGGATACGGGCTCGCAGCAGTTCTGGCAGGGTAAACGCACGCCGTTCACGGCCACCAAGGATTACGCCCCGGACGCGGTGGTCGCGCCTGCCTTGTATGCCAGCAAAAAGATCAATGATCAATGGACTGTCGGTGCCGGCCTGTTCGTGCCGTATGGCGCCAAGCTCGACTATGGCAATGACTGGCATGGCCGTTATGCGATCACCAATATCAAGCTTGAAGCCATCGCTCTGAATCCTTCCGTGTCGTTCAAGCTGGACCAGCATCACTCGTTCGGTTTTGGCGTCACGGCCGAATACATGAAGGCGGAACTGGGCCAGGGCGTGGACGTGCCGGGCACGGTTGCTTTCCTGGGCGAGAAAGCGCCAGCCGCATCGACGGCCTTCCTGGGCAATATCCTGAAAACGCAGGGCATGGCAGCGTTTGTCTCCGCGAGAACTGCGCTGCAGGGACAGATCAATGACGGCCACGCGTCGATGGATGGCCATGACTGGGGCTTTGGCTTCAACCTCGGC
This sequence comes from Janthinobacterium sp. BJB401, assembly GCF_013372745.1. NCBI lineage: Bacteria > Pseudomonadati > Pseudomonadota > Betaproteobacteria > Burkholderiales > Oxalobacteraceae > Janthinobacterium > Janthinobacterium sp. BJB401. Next base: position 52,797 of record NZ_JABXFH010000019.1, read on the forward strand.
TATCTGTACCAGCTGAACGAAGGCACGCGTTTCGGTATCGCTTACCGCTCGTCTATTTCGCACCAGCTGAAAGGCAGCACCATCTGGGACTTCTCGCAAGTGACGAGCAACCCGGCCGTGAACGCCTTCATCGCCAAGGCCTCGAACAAGGTCAATTCCAAGGCGCTGGTGGAATTGCGCACGCCGGAAACCCTGTCGGTCAACGCCTTCCACCAGATGGATGATCGTTGGGCCCTGATGGGTGACGTCACCTGGACCCGCACTTCGCGCCTGGAAAACCTGGACATCCAGTTCCCGCCGACGGCCGAAGGCGCCGAGCGCATTCGCCAGAACTGGAAAGACACTTACCGCGTGTCGCTGGGCACCAACTACAAATACAGCGAAAACCTGTTGCTGCGCGCCGGTATCGCGCATGACCAGGCGCCAGTGCGCAGCGCCGAGCTGCGCCACCCGGCCTTGCCGGACAGCGACCGCATGCAGTACTCGATCGGCGCGAACTGGAAGCTGAACGCCAATTCCTCGATCGACCTGGCCTACAGCTATATCGACTTCAAGGATGCTGCTGTCAATTACACAAACGACTGCTCGCCTGTCAAGACTGGCTGCACCGGCAACGGTGAAACCACCAAGGGCCTGTTCAAGACCCGCATGCAGTTGATCGGTCTCGCTTACAACTACAAGTTCTAAGCAGGTAGTGGCGGCCGACCCGGCCGCCATGAAATGAAAAAAGCGCCTTCGGGCGCTTTTTTTTTGGGTGCATGGATTTTCGGAAGTTGTCGGCTTACGCGCTGCGCGCTAACCCGACCTACGCTCAGGCTTTGATACGCATGGCCTGATCCAGCAAGGTCAAGGCCAGCCGCACGCTGTCGTCCGGCAGTTCCAGCAAGTTATCTCCCACATACCATTCCACCACGCTGTGCCCGGGCAGCGCCGCGTGGCTGGCGCGGCCGAACAGCCAGATGCCGTGGTCGGCGGCCACCTGGTTGCGGATGGCGATGGCCCGCTCGCGCGAGACGGGCAAATGCAGGTGCAGCATGTTGGCTTGCGGCTGGGCGGGATTGACGGCAATCGATGGAAAATCGTGCAGCAGCGCGTACAGCCACTGCGTGCGTGCGAAATACCGCGGCATGGCGTCCAGGCGCGCGTCGAACTGCATGGCGGCGGCCACCACGTAGGGCGTGCGGTGCACGATATTGCCGCCCTGGCGGCGGAACCACTCGCGCGCCCGTTCGACAAAGGGGCGGCTGCCGGCCAGCATGGCGCCACCGAGGCCGCCGATACCCTTGTACAGCGACACGTACACGGAATCAAAACCGTCGCAGATGGCGGGCAGGGATTGCTGGAAACCTGCTTGCGCCTCCCACAGACGCGCGCCATCCATGTGCAGATGGATGTTGTGCTCGCGGCAGTGCCGCTTGATGTCGTTCAATTCGTCCCACGACGGGCACTGGCCGCCGATTTCGCGCATCGGCAGTTCAAGCTGCACGGCGCCCAGCGCATCGGGCACGGCGCGCAAATCGTCCACCGTCCACGGACGGTGCGGGTCGCCGATCGTCAAACCCTTGAAGTGATCGAGCAATTCATGGTTGCCCCGTTCGTGGCGCAGGATGTGCGAAGTCGGGTGCAGCGCCACCAGGGGCGAGCCCCGGTCCTGGCATGCCAGGCGCAGGGCGGTGACCTGCGTCATGGTGCCCGTGATGCAGAACACGGCCGCTTCGAAGCCGAGGAGGCCGGCGATCTTGTGCTCGAACTGTTCGATCAGCGCGCCTTCACCATAGGTGTCGTGCGCGATGTCGTTGGCCTCGCACCAGGCGGCCATGGCGGCAAAGGTGGCTGCTGGCGTCGGTTGGCGGTGGCCCGGCAGGACGGTGTGGCAGCGCTGGCGCAGTTCGAGCTCGGTCACGGTAATTCCTTACAGGGTGGCCGTGGCCAGTTTCGCGCCGAAGCCGATGAACATGGCGCCCACGCCGCCGCCCATGCCGGCTGACAGGCGGCGACGGCGGCGGAAGGTGTCGGCCAGGCGCGCGCCGACAAAGATGATGGCCGTCAGATAGGTAAAACTGATCACCTGGCAAATCAGGCCCAGGCCGACGAAGGACAGCACCGGGTTCGGGAAGGCCGGGTCGACGAACTGGATGAAAAACGAGATGAAGAACAGGATGGCTTTCGGGTTCATCAGGCTGATGATCAGCGCCTTGCGGAATGGATCGCTTTCCTTGAAGGACGCTGGCGCGGCAGGGGCTTCACCATCGGCCGGCGCGGGCGCGCGCAGCTTGCGCCAGCAGCCGATCAGCATTTGCAGGCCGATCCAGCCCAGGTAGGCCGCGCCGATGTATTTCACGACGTAGAACAGGGCCGGGCTGGCTTTCAGCAGCGAGGCTACGCCGCAAGCCGACAGCACCATCAGAATCAGGTCGCCGGCGAAGATGCCGAAGGCGCCCTGGTAGGCGGGCCGAACGCCCCGTTGCGCGGCGACCGACAGCACGTACATGGAATTGGGGCCGGGCAGGATGACGATGAAGATGGTCCCCAATAAAAAGGTCCAGAAATCGGTGATGCCCAGGTTGGCGTGGAAAAGTGCATTCATGATGGTTCTGTTTAATTGATTTGTGCGTGATGGAATTGCAGGGCCGCCAGGTTGGCATAGATGCCTTTCATTGCCACCAGCGACGCGTGCGTGCCTGTCTCGACGATCTTGCTGTCTTCCATGACGATGATGCGGTCGGCCCGTTGTACTGTCGCCAGGCGGTGCGCAATGATGACGGTGGTGCGGCCCACCATGGCCGCTTCCAGCGCTTTTTGCACCAGGCGTTCCGATTCCGCGTCCAGTGCGCTCGTCGCTTCATCGAGCAGCAGCAGCGGCGGGTTTTTCAGCAGGGCGCGGGCGATGGCGATGCGCTGGCGCTGGCCGCCGGACAGGCGCACGCCGCGTTCGCCGAGGAAGGATTTGTAACCGTTCGGCAGGCGCTCGATGAATTCGTGGGCGGCCGCCATTTTCGCGGCCGCGATCACTTCTTCATCGCTGGCGCCGGCGCGGCCGTAGCGGATGTTTTCCATGGCGTCGGCCGAGAAGATCACGGTGTCTTGCGGCACGATGCCGATGGCGTCGCGCAGGGTGTGCAGGTCGAGCTGTTTGATATCCACGCCATCGAGGCGGATGCTGCCGCTTTGCGGGTCATAAAAACGCAGGAACAGCTGGAACAGGGTGGTCTTGCCGGCGCCCGACGCACCGACGACGGCCACCGTTTCGCCGGCGCGGATGTCGAGGCTGACGTGATCGAGCGCCGCGGTATCTGGGCGTGACGGGTACGAGAACAGGACATCGTCGAGCGACAGCGCGGCGCCGCTTGCTGCGCGGGCGGGCAGCGGCAGCGGCGTGGCAGGCGACTCGATGTCCGATTTGAGGGCCATCAGTTCCAGCAGGCGTTCGGTGGCGCCGGCGGCGCGCTGCGCTTCGCCCATGACTTCAGACAGGGCGCCGATGGCGCCAGCCACGATGGAGGCGTAGAGGATGAACTGGCCCAGATCTCCGCCCGTCATCGAGCCTTCCAGCACGGCGCGCGCGCCCAGCCACAGCACGAAGACGATGGTGCCGAAGACCAGCAAAATCGCGATCATGGTCAGCAGGGCGCGGGCGCGGATGCGGCGCATGGCCGTCATGAAAGCGCCTTCGACGGAGTCGCCGAAGCGTTTCGATTCGATTTTCTCGTGCGTGAATGCCTGCACGGTGGGCATGGCGTTGAAGATTTCGCCAGCCATGGCCGACGCGTCGGCGATACGGTCTTGCGAGTCGCGCGACAGCTTGCGCACCTTGCGGCCAAACACGATGATGGGCACTACCACCAGGATCAACAGGCCGATGATGATGCCGGCCAGCTTGGCGCTGGTGACGAACAGCATCACCAGGCCGCCCAGGAACAGCAGCACATTGCGCAGCGCCATCGAGATGCTGGTGCCGACGACGGCCTGTATCAATGTCGTGTCGGTGGTGATGCGCGACAGGACTTCACCCGTCTGCGTGGTTTCAAAGAAGGCGGGGCTTTGCGTGACGACGTGGCGGTACACGGCGCTGCGGATGTCGGCCGTGACCCGCTCGCCCAGCCATGACACCGTATAGAAGCGCGCCGCCGTGGCCAGCGCCAGGATGGACGCCACGCCGAACAGGGCGAGGAAGACCAGATCCACGTGCTGGATGCTCTTGGAACCGGCCGCGCCGCCGAAACCGAGGTCGATCATCTGCTTGAAGGCGGCAGGAATGGCCAGGGTCGAGGCGGCGGCCACCACCAGCGCGATACCGGCCAGGAAGAACTGCTTGCGGTACGGCGTCAAAAAGGGCATCAAGCCCTTGAAGGCGGCCAGGCTGCCTTTTTTCAGCTCGCGGCTGGTGCCGGTGTCGGGGGACAGTGTGGTTGCGGTGGTGCTCGTGTTGCCTGTTTCTGTGCTGGTTGTCATTGTTTTTCGCTTTGATTTACTTTTTGCTTGCGGTACTGTTTATAACTTCATCGGCTGGACATAGCCCGTCATTTCCAGGTAGGCGCGGCCGACCGGCTGGCCATCGCGCTCCACGGTCACGGCGCCTTCCCAGTACACGGCCCCCGTCGAACGGCGCGAATCAAGCTCCTGGTCTGGCTGCAGCGGCTTGATCCGCCAGCGCGTGGGGCCCGTGCGGATCTCCGTGGCGACCGGGTATTCGGCCTGCGTGCGGGGTGAGCGCCACAGCTGCGTGGGCGTGAAATCGACGTCGCCGGGCGCGAACTGCGTCATCTTGCCGGAGGCATCGCGCCATGTCGCGTGCGCCCATAGTTTAGCACCTGTCTTGCTGCGGATCTGGAAGGCCATCAGGGCGCCGCCGTCATCGAGGTTGGCGCCTATCCAGTTCCAGCCACTGGCGTCCGCATCGAGCACCTGGCTGGACCACTCGTGATCGAGCCAGGTGGTGCCCGTCACGGCTTCGGCCTTGCCGCCCGCGCGCGCGATCGTGCCCGTGGTTCGCAGCTGCGGTTCGCTGTAGTAGTAGCTCGATTGCGCGGGACGCGCGCCCTTGCGCGAATAGCCGCCTTGGCCCTGCAGCAGCACGGGCTGGGTGGGCGCGAGGGTCAGCTGCAAGTTGAATTCGCGCGCGGCCAGGCTGACCCGGTAGCTGCCGTCCTTGTGCCGCTGCATGCGCCAGTCGTCGAGTTTGACGTCCGTGTCGCCCACCTTGGCGTAAGCCAGGCCGAAGCCCTCGCGCGCGCTTTTCTCGTCGTGCAGCAGCTTGCCCACCTTCGGGTCCGACAGGGCCGCATGGCCGATGATCAGCTGTTTCGGCGCGAACGCACTGGGGTTCAGCGTATCGGTAGCCGTGGCGCTGCGAAAGAAGGTCACCTGGTAGCCCAGTTGCTCGCCGCCTGCGGTTTTGACCCAGCCCGTGGCGTACCACCATTCCGTTTTATAGGCGGGATGGGCGCCGAAGTCGTGCGGCAGGCGCAAGGTCTGGCCAGCCGGCAGCGGCGTGACGGGGGCGAAGGCGGGCGGCGCGGCCAGGGCAGGCAAGGCCAGCGTCAACAACAACATAAAAACACGGCGCATTACCAGTCCTCCCTGACGGCGCGGATGGGGCCAGCGGACAGGGCTTGCCTGCCCGCGATCAGCGCCGTGGCGGCGGCTGCCGTCAGCAGGGCGCCGGCCACGGTGGCGATCAATGGCCACGGCAGGTGCAGCTGCATGGTCCAGTGGAACGATTGCGGGTTGACGATGAAGACCAGCACAAAGCTGATCAACAGTCCCAGGACAAAGCCGGTGGCGATGCCCAGCGCCGTCAGTGCGCCGCCTTCGATCGCCAGGATGGACAAGATCTGCCCGCGCGTCACGCCCACGTGGCGCAGCATGCCGAATTCGCGCGCGCGCGCCAGGGTCTGGGCCGAAAACGTGGCGGCCACGCCGAACAGGCCGATGACGATGGCGATGGCTTCCAGCAGATACGTGACGGCGAAGCTGCGGTCGAAAATTTGCAGGCTCAGGGCGCGGATGGCCGACGGGTTTGATACTTCCAGGCTGGCGCCAAACGGCAGGCTTTTCAGACGCTGCTGCAGTTCGTCGCCCGTGGCGTCCTTGGCCAGCCACAGGGCCGCGTCGCTCACGTCATTGTCGCCGGTCAGGGTGCGGTAGTCGTCCAGCGGCATCTGGATGGCGCCGGACGAGCGCGCGTAGTCGCGCCAGATGCCGGCGACAAAGAAGGTGTGCAGCCCGCCCGCCAGCGGCAGGGCGATCTGCTGGCCCGGTTTGACGTTGTACAGGTCGGCCGCCGCTTCGGATAGCCAGACAGGTTTTGCGCCCGCTGGCACGGGCAGCGTGTCGCCCACCAGCACCATGCTCTTGCCCGGGTCTGGCAAATTGATGGGGCGCGCCAGCAGCGCCACATTCGGGCGGTCGGGCGCCAGCGACAGCGAGCGCACGCGCTGGAAATCCACCCTGGCCACCTCGGGCAGGGCGGTGATGCTGGCCTGTTCGCGCGGGTTCAGGCCTGCCGTCCCGCCGCTGGCCGCCGTGCGCGCATACACGTCGGCCGGCAAGATCTGCAGCAGCCAGTCGTCGACGGAGACGCGGAAACTCGACACCATGATGGCCATCGCCACCATCAGGCTAAAGCTCGACAGCACGCCGCCGAGGGCGATGCCGGCCTGGCCCGAGGCGTTGGCCAGGCGGGCCAGGGTCAGGCTGCGCACGGGCGCATGTTTGCTCGTTTCCGTGCGCAGCCAGGCGCGCTGCAGGAAGCGGAAGACGACGGCGGCCAGCTGCGGCATCAGGGCGATGGCGCCGATCAGCAGCAGCGCGATGGACAGATAGCCGAACAGCGGCAGTTCGAACACGGGCGGCAGGAATGTCAATGCGCCGGCCAGCAGCAAACAAGCCAGCGCAGGCCAGGTTTTCGCCAGGCGCGTCGTCACGACTTCTTCGCTGCCCGATTTCAGGGCGATGGCGGGGGCCGCGCGGGCCGCTTCCAGCGCGGGCGCGGCGCAGCCCAGCAAGGCGACACCGAGGCCCAGGGCGAAATACACGAAGGCGGCGACGGGCGTGAACTGCACCTGCGGCTGCACGCCCGCGAAATAGCCGGCGCCCAGGTCGCCGCCGAAGAAGCGCAGGGCCACGGCGGCCATGGCGTAACCGCCAGCGATGCCCAGCGCCGCGCCGACCACGCCGAGGCTGGCGCCTTCGAGCAGCACCTGGCGCAGCAACTGGCCCCGTTCCATGCCCAGCACGCGCAGCAGCGCGAACTGGCCGCGGCGGCGGATGACGGACAGCGCCTGCGTGGAAAAGACCAAAAAGGCGCCCGTAAACAGGGCGACGAGGGCCAGCACCGTCAGGTTGACCCGGTAGGCACGGCTGAGGTTATTGTTGCGGCTATTCTGGTTTTCGTCGTTGGGCTGGCCCACCTGGAAACGCCCCGGATACTGCGCTTCCAGTGTGCGCGCCAGGTCCGCCTGGAAGGCGTCGCGGTTGACGCCCTGGCGCAGTTTCAAGTCGATGCGCGACAGCTTGCCCACCTTGTTGAAGCGCCATTGCGCCGCGCCGATATCCATGACGGCGATACGCTGGCCAGCGCGCGCCCGCTGCAGCGAACCTGCCACGCGCAGCGCCACCGTGCCCGTGCCCGATTGCAGGGTGACCTGGCCGCCTTCGGCCACAGCCAGCCAGCGCAAGGCGGCGGGCGACAGAAAGACGGCGTCGTCGGCCAGGGTATCGAAAGGCTGGCCTTCGGCAGGCGCGCCGATCAGGTCGGGCGAGATGAAGCCGGCACGGAAAACGTCGAGTGCCAGGATGTGCAGCGGGCCGCCATCCTGCTTGCCGGCCACGCCGGCTTGCAGTTCCAGCACGGGCGAAGCGACGGCCACGCCGTCGCGCTGCGCCAGCCACGGGTAGACGGCTTCGTCGAACAGCGCTTCGCGCCCGGCCACCTGCACGTCGGCCTGGCCGGACAGGCTTTTGACGGCCGTGGAAAATTCATTGAAGGCGGCCGCGTTGATCAGGTGGATGGCAAAGCCCAGCGACACGCCGATGGCGATGGCGAGGATGGCGACGAAGGCGCGCACGGGATGCGCGCGCCATTCGCCCAGCAGCAGCCAGCGCGACAGCAGGCGCGTGCCCGCGGGATTTGCTGCCGGCGCACTCAATTCAAGCATTCGACGGCCATGCGTTCGCCGGCGCGCCGCGCTTTCAATTGCGCCGCGTCGCGATTCTTGTCGCCGGCGCCGACGGCGTCCTGCGCCGCCCATTTCTGTTCCAGGCGCAGCTGGGCGCAGTGCTTGTCGCGCGTTTCCTTCTGTTTGGCGCCCCGTTCTCGGGCCTGGTCTACCAGTTTTTCCTGCTGCTGGCGCGCCGCTTCCAGCTGGCTGGCCACCCGTTCCTGGCGCGTGGCCGCGCCCTTGTCGACGGCCGGCGGCGGTGCGGGCACCTCCAGGATTTGCAGCTGGCCGGCCGTGCAGGGCGTGGCGCTATAGCTGGTCTGGCCATCCTGCACGCATTTGTAGACGTCCTGCGCGCTGGCGGAACCGGCCAGCAAGGCCATGGCACAGAGCAGGAGGGACGGCGATCTCACAATATCTTCCCCGGATTCATGATGTTCTGCGGGTCCAGCGCCTGTTTGACAGCGCGCATCAACTGCAGTTCCAGCGGCGACTTGTAGCGGGCCAGGTCGTCCTTTTTCAGGGCGCCGATGCCGTGTTCGGCCGAAATGGAGCCGCCAAAGCCATGGACCTGGTCATGCACGATGCGGTTGATGGCATCCTGGTTGGCCAGGAAGTCGCGGTCCGTCATGCCGGCGGGCGGCGCCACGTTGTAGTGCAGGTTGCCGTCGCCCAGGTGGCCGAAGCACACGAGCTGGCAGCCGGGGAAGGCCGTTGCCAGGGCCGCATCCGTGACGCTGATGAAATCGGCGATGCAGGAAATCGGCAGCGAGATATCGTGCTTGATGTTCTTGCCCGCCTGCGCCTGCGCCAGCGGAATGTGCTCGCGCAGCTGCCACAGTCCCTCGGACTGCGCCACGGAACTGGCGACGACGGCGTCGGCTATCAACTCATCTTCCAGGGCCGCGCCGATGCTCGCTTCCAGCAATTCCACGGCGTGCGCCTCGGACTGGCTGCTGGATAATTCCAGCAGCACGTACTGTCCGTGGGCTTCCGCGAAAGGCCGCGGCAGCTGTGGAAACTGCTCCGCCACCAGTTGCAAACAGTATTGCGACATCAGTTCAAAACCCGTCAGGCTGGCGCCGCAATGGTCCTGCATCAGGCTTAATAAACGCAGGGCGTGGGCGGGCGTAGGCATGGCGGCCAGCGCCGTGATGCACGCTTTTGGCTGCGGGTACAGTTTCATCACCGCGCCCGTGATGACGCCCAGGGTGCCTTCGGCGCCGATGTACAGGTCGCGCAAATCGTAGCCCGTATTATCCTTGCGCAGGCCGCGCAAGCCGCTCCAGATTTCGCCCTGCGGCGTGACCACTTCCAGGCCCAGGCACAGCTCGCGCGTGTTCCCGTAACGCAGCACGGCCGTGCCGCCCGCGTTGGTGGCCAGGTTGCCGCCGATGGTGCAACTGCCTTCGGCCGCCAGCGACAGGGGGAACAAACAGCCGGCGGCACTGGCCGCTTCCTGGATGGTTTGCAAAATGCAGCCCGCGTCCACCGTGATGGTGCGGTTGACGGGGTCGAGCGCGCGGATGCTGTTCAAACGCGCCAGCGACAGCACGACGGCCGTGCCAGCGGCGTCCGGGATGCTGCCCAGGACCAGGCCCGTGTTGCCGCCTTGCGGCACGACGGGCACCTGCCATTGCGTGCAGGCGCGCAGCACGCCTGCTACCTGTTCCACCGTGGCGGGGCGCAGCACGGCCAGGGCCTTGCCCGTGAACCGGTCGCGCCAGTCGGTGAGGAAGGGCGCCGTGTCGGCGTCGTTGGTGAGTACGTAGGCTTCGCCCAGCAGTTCGCGGCAGGCGGCGAGAAAATCGGCTTTTTCAGTCATTTCTTGATACTCACTTTAGTCACTTTTTCCAGCAGCTCTTTGGCCATGCGCTTGGCGGCCTTTTTGTAAGGACGCAGGTACAGCACGGCGCAGACAAAATAGATGCAGACGATGGCCGCTTCGCCCCAGGCCATCAGGGCCGAGGTGGGGTTCGTGTCGCTGTAGCCGCGCACCACGCCTTCCGTAAAATACAGCAGGATCACCATCGACGACCATTGCAGGGTGTAGACGTCGCGCTTGATGACGCCGTACAGTGGGATGAGCAGGGGCGCCGCTTTCAGCACGACCCAGGAGCCGCCCGGCTGCAGCGGCGCGACGACGGTTTCCCACAGCACGCACCAGACGATCAGGGTGACGAGGCTGGCGATGGCGCCCCAGTGAAAATACTTGTGCAGTGTGCCGTGCATCATGCGCCTGCCAGTTTCGCGGCGTTTTCCGCCAGGCGCCGGCCCAGGGCGGTGGCCAATCGCTTTTCATCGTCGCTCAGGGCCTTGTCGCCGTCGATGCCCGACCAGTGCGTGGCGCCATACGGCGAGCCGCCCGTGGACGTCGTCATCAGTTCGGGATGCGTGTAGGGCAGGCCCATGACCAGCATGCCGTGGTGGAAGAGGGGAATCATCATCGACAGCAGGGTCGATTCCTGGCCGCCATGCAGGCTGCCAGTGGACGTGAACACGCAGGCGGGCTTGCCGGACAGGCTGCCGGCCAGCCAGTCGCTGGCCGTGCCATCCCAGAAGTACTTCATGGCGGCAGCCATGTTGCCGAAGCGGGTGGGCGAGCCCAGGGCCAGGCCCGCGCACTCCTGCAAGTCTTCCAGTTCCACATAGGGCGCGCCATCGGGCGGCACTTCCGGCGCCGTCGCCTCGGCCACGGTGGAGACGGCGGGGACGGTGCGCAGGCGCGCATCGCAGCCAGGCACGCTTTCCACTCCCTGGGCTATCAGCTCGGCCAACTGGCGCGTGGCGCCATGGCGTGAATAAAACAATACGAGAATAATCAGATTGGTTGGCTTCATCATTGGTATTATAGGGCGCTTTACAGCCTGATACGACTGCTGTCATGGCGCCGTTCTGATTTTGCACATGTTTTCAAAATATATAATCCCCATCTTTCAATACCTGTGGCGCACCCTGCACATCGGTGCCGACATTGTGCGTGGCCTGACATGGTCCGAAACGCGCGACCTGCTGCAGTTCGCGCGCCGCCGCGTGCGCGAGGAAAGCCTGCCGCAAGTGGCCGGCAGCCTGACGTTTGCCACCGTGTTTGCGCTGGTGCCGCTGCTGACCCTGGCCCTGGCGATCTTCACCACTTTCCCGCTATTCAATACCTTCCGCCACGCGCTGGAAGACTATTTCGTGCAAAGCGTCATGCCCAAGGGCATATCGAACACCATCCTCGATTATCTGACCACGTTCGCGTCGAAGGCCACGCGCCTGTCGGCCATCGGCGCGGGCGCCCTGATCGTCACGTCGGTGGGCATGATGGGCTTGATCGAGCGCGTCTTCAACCGGATATGGAGAGTGCGCCAGGAGCGCCGCTGGACCAAGCGTCTGCTGGTTTACTGGGCCATCGTCACCCTGGGACCGCTGCTGGTGGGCGTGTCGCTGACGGTGACGTCGCGCCTCTTCATGGCCACCAGCGGCGTGGTGGGCGCCGTACCTTTCATCGGCGCCGTGTTTTATACCCTGGTGTCGATCGGCCTGACCATGCTGGCGTTTACCCTGCTGTACATCGCCGTGCCGAACCGCGACGTGGACTGGCGCGACGCGGCCTGGGGCGGCTTGCTGGCGGCGCTGGCGTTCGAGGTGGCCAAGCGCGGCTTCGGCGAATTCATCCAGGAATTCCCCACCTATTCGCGCATCTACGGCGCGCTGGCCGCCTTGCCGCTGTTCCTCGTGTGGATATACCTGAGCTGGATGATCACCCTGGTGGGCGCCTTGCTGGTGGCCGCCTTGCCCGTCGTGAAATATGAACGCTGGTGGTACGAGGCGGCGCCGGGCAGCGAATTCGTCGACGCCGTCGCCATCCTGAAAGTGCTGCACCAGGCCTGTCACTGCGCCGATTCGGCCCTGGTCGGTGCGGCGGAAATTCGCCGCAGCACGCGCCTGGGTTTCGAAGAGATGGAAACCCTGCTCGACAAGATGGTGCAGCAGGGCTGGGTGGGACGAGTCAACGTGGATGGCGCTGTGCGGGTCCAGTGGGGCAAGCGCGTGGCCGACAGTTCCGACCACTGGGTCTTGCTGGGCAACGTCAACCGTATCAGCCTGGCCGACGTCTACCGCCTGTTTGTCTTCGGCGGCATGCGCGTGAACTCCGGTTACCCGGCCGGCTCCACGAATGAACGCGACATCAAGGCGGCCGAAGAAGCGGCCGCGCTGGCGGCGCAGGTGGAAAACGCCGTGGAGCAGGGACTGGGCCTGACCTTGGCCCAGCATTTCGGGGACGTGCGCTGCGCCTGATGGGCAATCAGGGGTTGAGCCGCTCGTACAGCAGGACATCGAGCGCGCCCGTCAGCGTATTGCCCTCTTCGTCGAGCAGGGTGTAATCCTGCTGGTTGTCGCCGAGCGAGGCGCTGCCCTCGATGCCGCACACCAGCTGGTATGTGGCGTCATCGATCGCCAGCTTGATCAGGGCCAGGATTTGCTCGCGCTGGCCATCGGCCAGTGCCAGTTCGTCGAGCAGGGCGCCAAGCCGGGTCTGCCCATCGCTTCCCTGCGCATATAGCGCCAGCAGCGACGCATTGGATGCGACGACATCATCGATGAATTTTTTCGCGTGCATGGATTCCTTGTCTTGCAAAAATCACAGCAGCACGGGCCGCAAGGCCGCCTGCAGCGCCACCGCCTGGAACGCGGCCGCATCCTGCGCGCGCACCACGCCCAGATAATAGGTGTCCTCGTCGCCGTGCAGGTTGACCAGGCGCAGCTGATGCGGCGCCAGGTGGGCGGCAATGGCGGCCAGGCCTTCGACCATCGCGTCGCCATCCTCGCGTTCCTTCCAGCGGAAGTCCAGCAGCGCGGGCAGGCCGATATGCTGGGCGATGCGCGGCACTTCATCGACCGATTTCCAGTCCAGGGTGGCGCCGTGGCCCAGCACATCGGCGGCCGTGGACCAGAGCAGGAAGAAACACGCTGCTGCGGGCGTGTCTCCTTCGTATTCTTCTTCCGGGTCGTCCTGCGCCAGTTCTTCCAGGGTGATGTCCACGCAGCGCGCGGCCAGTTCTGCATCGCCCAGAAAGAGCAGGGCGGCCATGGCGCGCAATTGCTCGCGGTCGGCCTTGGCCAGGATTTGCGCCGGCGTGAAGCTGCGGCGCGGCACCGCTTTCTTCTTGCCCAGCCCCATGGCCTCGCTCAGTTGCGCCGTGATCGCCGCCTTGAAGTTTTCCACGGTGTCGAACTGCTCCAGCAACTGGCCCGTGAAATCCATGCTCCAGGCCATGCCATCCTTGACGACATATAAAAAGTCGCTTTGCACGGCCACGCCGCGCAGATGGTGGGCGGGCGGATACAGGGGCGTGAAAGCCTGTTTTCCATCCAGCTTCAGCATGCAGGCGAGACCTTGCGCGTCGATGGCGAAGATCTGGTTCTTGCGCAATTTGGGCGGCGACGAGGTGGTGGCGCAGTCGATGGCCTCGTACTGGCAAGGCGCCAGCAGCTCGCCCTGGTGATTGATCAGGCCAAACAGAGAGCGCCTCGCGATGCGAAGGCTGACGATGGCGATCTTTTTCCTGGTGCCGAAATCGTGCACGGAGTTGTAGACGAGCGGCACGACGACCTTGCCCGTCTTGTCGACCACGCCGTGCACATTGCGCTTCTCGTCATCGTCAATCTGGTCCGTCTGGCGCTCGATGTCGATCAAGCCATCTTCACGCTCGCACATATTGTCCACCCTGTCGATGAGCAGCGCACCATCGGGCAGGCTCAGCAAGCGGCTGGCGCCGTCCGGATCGATCTGCTGCAGCAGATGGGGGCTGATCACGTACAGGGCGCCGGGGGCGGGCGGCAGCACCAGCGTGCCGTTGAGGTCCAGCACGCCGTGCGCGTCGGGCGCGTCCGCCGTGGCAAAGGTGATCCAGCCATCGTCCGCATAATAAACGCCCAGATCCACATAGCGCTGCGACAGCGGCACGATCCAGCGGCCATACGGCGTGACCAGGCCGGTGACGTCCGGTTCGCCGGCGGCGCTCACTTCATAGCACAGCGCGTCTTCTTCCCAGCCCACCACTTCCAGGCCTTGCAGGAACGGCAGTTCGTCCGTACCGAGTTCCTCGACATTGGCCAGCTGCGCATCGGCCGTGGCCGACCAGTAGCCGGTGGCAGGCGACGCGGCGCCGATGGCCAGCAATGGCGCCAGCGCATCCCGGTCGCCGCGCAGCAGGGCAGAGTGCAAGGCTTGCGCCTCGGCGCGCAGGGCGTCGAGCGCGGCCGCGTAGTCCGGCGTGCCGATATCGTGCGGGATCAGTTGTACGCCATCGAGGATCAGCCATGGCTGGCCGCTCGCCAGCAGGGCGCTGATGGCGCCGCGCGCGACGATGGCGGCCGCGTCGCGCGGTTTGTCCATCAGCGCGGACAATGCTTGCCAGCTGGCCTGCGCCTGCGCCATCGGTGCGGCCAGCACGCAGGGGCAGTCCTCGCCATCGCCGTAGATGGGCCAGGCGGTGGTCTGCGTGCCGGCGCCGATGAGCAGCTTGAACAGCATCGGCGTGTCCAGCCGCCACTCGGCCAGGCCGGTGATCGTCTCGGTGTCGAAGCCGGCTTGGCCGGGCAGGAAGGCGGTGCTGAACAGGGCTGCGGTATTGATCATTGATATTTGTCTGAAAGTGGACGGGGGATTCAGGGTGCTGGCGGCATGACCCAGTGGGCCAGCGCGCCGCGATCCAGTCCCAGGTGTTTGGCCGCGGCGGCCGCCTCGAAGGCCCACAGGCCGTAGTAGCCGCCCAGGCCGTGTGCGCGCAAATGGCCGTTGAACCAGTCTTCGCGCACCAGCGCCGTGTGCCAGCTGGCCAGGTAGTGTTGCAGGTGCTCCAGCTGCTGCGCGGGATCGTCCGCATCCAGGCACTCGAACAGGGCTGAATAGGGTTCTGCGAAATACCATTCGTCGACGGCGGGACGCTGGGGATCGATGGTCGACAGCAGCGCCTCGTACACGCCGTCTTCGCCATCGAAGGCCGTCTGCAGGGCGGCCAGGCGGGCAGCCAGGTCGTGGCGGCCGAACAGCAGGGTCGCGCCCAGCAGCTGCAGGGTGCGCGCGTAATCCGTCAATTGTTCGAAATCAAAGGCGGGCAAGGTATCGTCATCGTAGGCCGCAGCCAGGGCCGCGCGCGCCGTTTCGCAGGCGGCGACGGCCGCTTCCAGCGCCGTTTCTACTTCCGGTAAGGGCAAGCCTGCCGTGTAGCGCAGCGAGAAGACCTGGTAAGCCGTGCTGGCGGCCGCGCACGCCCAGTAGGCCGCGTCGCCGCCATCGATTTCCGCCTGCGCCTGCGCGCGTCCGTAGGCGGCCAGCAGGGCGTCGAGGTAAGCGAGGTTGCGGCTAAAGTCGAACGCAGTGCCGAACGTCTCGGGCGGCACCTGGCGCGGCGCGTGGGGCCAGGGCGTGGATGAAGCCGGGCAGGTGGCGGCGCATTCGCGCTGGATGGCCCAGTCGGCGAAGATTTGCTGCAGATATTGCGCCGTTTCGTCGTCGTGGGCGATGGCGCCGGCGCCCACCAGGGTTGTGCCCAGCATGGTATAGCCGGGAAAGCGGCTGCTTTCATACGCGATGGTGGTCACGCTCTGGATGGTCCTGCCGTCGCTCAGGTCGCGCACGCGGAAGTACACGTCGTCCCAGCCGGCCAGCGGTGCCGCTGGCGGTGCATTCGGCAAGGTCGCCCAGCTGCCGTCCTCCTGCTCTTCATAGGCATCGAGCAGTTCGTCGAGGCCACCGGGGCGGTCGATGCGGTTGTTGGCGTCGTATTGCAGGCCCAGTTCGGCCGCGAAGGCTGCCGCGTGGCGGCCCGCGAACACCAGGTATTGCGCATTCATTGTGCCGACCAGCAGGTCCGTGTGCTGGCCTGCCACGACGAGCGCCTGCGGCAGCCGGTACCAGTGGTGGCCGGGGATGCCCGCCATGGGGCCGCCTTCGTCCGCGTCCGGGTTCGTGCAGCGCAGCTGTTCCAGCCAGTTGTAGCGTTCGTGCCGCTGGGCTTCCGTGCCGCTGCCTCGGCCAGTCAATTCATCGTGCAGGGTATTCAATAACATCATGCATCCATCCTAAAAAAAGCCGTATGGCCGGCGCTCATGCCGCTGCTGTTTGCGCAAACGCAAACAGCGCGTCGAGCACGGCGTCGGGCTGCTCGGCCATCAATTCGTGCCCGCTGTCGACCTGCACCACCGTGCCATGCGCGATGGCAGACGTGAGCAGGCGGGTCGATTTGGGTGGCGTCATCATGTCGCGCGCGCCGAAAATAAATAAAGTCGGACAGTGTACCGAAGCGGCGGCGATTTCGCCGTTCGCGTAGGCATTGCAGGCAAAAAAATCCGTGTGAAACACATGATCGGGGTTGAGGGTGGCGATGCGCTGTTTCAAGCGCCGCGCGCCGCCCATGGCATAAAAGCCGGGGCCGGGGAACGACGGCTTTTGCGCGATCGACGAGTGCGACCAGATATTGACCATGTCGATGGCCGCCTGTTCATCGTTGAGTGACGTTTCCAGCAGCGCCGGCGAGACCTTCATCGGGTAGGTGGAGCCCAGCATGGCCAGGTGGCTGATCCTTTCGGGCGCCAGGAATGCCGCTTCCAGCGCGATCAAGGAACCCATGCTGTGGCCGATCAGCATGGCCCTGGCCGCGCCGGCAGCGTCCAGCACGGCCAGTATCCAGCGCGCCAGCTCTTCCACCGTGGTTTTCGCCGCGCCCAGGCTGCGCCCGTGGCCCGGCAAATCGACGGCCAGCACGTTCCAGCCGTGGTGGGCAAAATAGCGCGTTTGCAGGGCCCACACGGAATGGTCGTTCTGCGCGCCGTGGATGAAGACAGCCGTCGGCTGGTTCGGGTTGAATGGTTTGCCACCCGTGTAGCAGTAAGCCGTGGTGTTGTCGATGGTGAGCAGCATCTCAGGCGCCTTTCTGCGACAGTTTCAGGCCGCGGGCCAGGTCTTCGATCAAGTCATCGGCGTCTTCCAGGCCGACGGACAAACGCATGGTGCCCTGCGTGATGCCGGCCTGCGCCAGCTGGTCGTCGGGCACGCGGAAATGCGTGGTGGAGGCGGGGTGGATGACGAGTGACTTGGCGTCGCCCACATTGGCCAGGTGCGAGAAGATCTTCAGGCTGTCGACAAAGCGCTGGCCCGCCGCGCGGTCGCCGCGCAGCCTGAAGGTGAACACGCCGCCCGCGCCTTTCGGAAGCAGGTTTTTCGCCAGCTCGTAATCGGGATGCGACGGCAGTTCGGGGTAGGACACGGACTCCACGGCCGGATTGGCCAGCAAAAAGTCGATGATTTTGCGCGTATTGGCCACGTGGCGGTCCATGCGCAAGCCCAGGGTTTCGATGCCCTGCAAGATGGCGAAGGCATTGTGCGGGCTCATGACGGCGCCGAAATCGCGCAAGCCTTCGCGCCGCGCGCGCAGGGCGAACGGCGCTACAGTCGATTCCTCGGCGAAGACCATGCCGTGAAAGCCGTCATACGGCTCGCACAGTTCGGCGAAACGCCCCGTCTTGTCGTATGCCGTTTGCCATTCGAAGGTGCCGCCATCGACGAGCAAGCCGCCGATGGCCGTGCCATGCCCGCATAAAAACTTGGTGGCCGAGTGGAACACCAGGTCGGCGCCATGCTCGAAGGGGCGCAGCAAATATGGCGTGGTAAACGTCGAATCGAGCATCAGCGGCAACTGGTGTTCGTGCGCCAGCGTGGCAATTTGCGGGATATTCAGCACGTCGAGGCCGGGATTGCCCAGGGTTTCGGCAAACAGCACTTTTGTAGTTGGGCGGATGGCGGCGCGCCAGGCGTCCACGTCGCGCGGGTCGACAAACGTCGTCTCGATGCCGAAGCGTTTCAAGGTGTAGGCCAGCAGGTTGTGCGAGCCGCCGTACAGGGCGCGCGAGGCAACGATGTGCGAACCGGCGCCGGCGATGGTAGATAAACCAAGATGCATGGCGGCCTGGCCGCTGGCCGTGGCGATGCCGGCCACACCCCCTTCAAGCGCGGCGATGCGTTCTTCCAGCACGGCGTTGGTGGGATTCGAGATGCGCGAGTAGACGTGGCCGGCCCGCTCCATATTGAACAGCGAAGCCGCATGTTCCGAGCTCTTGAAGGCAAACGAAGACGTGAAGTGGATGGGCGTGGCGCGCGCGCCCGTGGCCGGGTCGGGCGCGGCGCCCGCATGCAGGGATAAGGTATTGAAACCGGGGTATTTCGGGCCGCTCATGGTGTCTCCGCCAAGTTTTATAGTGGCAAGATCGTAACCTGATTTACCTCTGAGCAAAAGGGCTCCCGTGCAGGGCGCATGGCGCCGTGCTGGCGGACGGTCAGGCTCAGCTGGCGTGTAACCTGCGGTGTAAAAAAAGTGACCGGCGCGGTGTGGCGGTGGTAGGATATCGGATCAGCGATATTCGGGCTGTTTGACCTGTGCGCGTGCGCCGCGCCGCAGGGAAGGCAGCTACGTGCCAGCGAAATCCTGGGCTTCAGGCGAACTCTCATCGCATGTCCACCAGGAAAGATTTTATGCCCGCAATATCGTTCGACGGCGCCCTTGCCGTACCCGGACCATCTATAGTCGACGGCCTCTGCCACGCAGGCTGGCTCATGCAAGAGCATTTCATTTCCCTTGAACTGAGCCACCAGCTGGCCGCCGAATGCGTGCAATCCATGCTCAGCGGCAAGATGAAGGGCGCTGGCGTGGGCAGCGGCCATGCACCGCTGCTGCAGCCGGACATCCGCGGCGACCATATCGAATGGCTGGAACCGGGTCGTTCAGAGGCGTGCGACCGCTACCTGGCGCACATGGAAGCGCTGCGTTGCCTGCTCAACCGCGAGCTGTTCCTGGGGCTGGAAGAGTACGAAAGCCATTTCGCGCTATACGCGCCGGGCGCCTTTTACCGTGCCCATCTGGACCGTTTCCGCGACGACGACAAGCGCACCGTGTCCGTCGTGCTGTACCTGAACGACGACTGGCTGCCCGAGCACGGCGGCGCGCTGCGCCTGCACCCGCAGGGTGGGCCCGTGGTGGACATCTTGCCGCAAGCGGGCCGCATGGCCATGTTCATGTCGGGCGAGATGCTGCACGAAGTGCTGCCGACGGCGCGCGAGCGCTTGTCGATAGCAGGTTGGTTCCGCCGTAGAGCGTAACGAAAAGGTGCGCGCAATCCCCCTCGATTTGATTGCGCGCAAGGCTGGATTTTTCCGCAGGCATAGGCTACAGTCGCAGTAAGGGCTAGAATAACTAAAATACCAATCACGCGGACAGGACGGCCAATATGAAAGTATCTGAAATTCTCCAAGTCAAGGGCAATATCCTCTACACGGTCACGCCTGACCAGCCCCTGCTTGACGCGGCCAATACCATGGCTGAAAAAGACATCGGTTCGCTGGTGGTCATGGAATTTGGCGACCTGGTCGGCATGCTGACCTTCCGCGAGGTGCTCAACGCGCTGCATGAAAACGCAGGCCAGATCGGCGGCGGCACCGTGCGCAAGCACATGGATGACCACCCGATCACCGTGACGCCGGATACGGAAGTCAACGAAGTGCGCCGCATCATGCTGGAAAAACACGCGCGCTACCTGCCCGTCATGAACGCCAAGACCTTGCTGGGCGTCATTTCCTTCTACGACGTGGCGCGCGCCGTGCTCGAAGCGCAAAGTTTCGAGAACCAGATGCTGAAAGCGTATATCCGCGACTGGCCGGCCGAAACCACCGATTAAGCGACGCTGATCGAGTAAAAACAACGCCGGCAACTGCCGGCGTTTTGCATGGTTGATTCAAAGTGATGCCTAGGCAGCGCCCTGCAACGCCTCGTTGTTTAGCCAGGTGCCCAGCGCCGTGGCCGTCATTGGGCGGGCGAACAGGAACCCTTGCGCCATCGGACAGCCCAGGGCCTGCAAAATTTGCGCCTGCCGCTCGTCTTCCACGCCTTCCGCGATCACGGCCAGGCCCAGGTTGCGGCCCAGTTGGATGACCATTTCGGCGATGCTGCTGCCGCGCGCGGAACCCGTGATCTCGGTGACGAAGGCGCGGTCGATCTTCAGGCGGTCGACCTGCAGGCGCTGCAAATAGGATAGAGAGGAAAAACCCGTGCCGAAGTCGTCGATGGCGATGCTGACACCCGTTTGCTTGATCTGCCACAGCATCTTGATCAGCAGGTCCGGCTCTTCCATGGCCATCGATTCCGTGATTTCCAGCTCGATGAATTCAGGCGGCGCCTGCGTCTCTTCCAGCGCCGCGCGCAGCATGTCCAAAAACAGAGGGTGGCGGAACTGCACTTGCGACACGTTGACGGACATGACGAAGTTGCGGTGGCCCTGCTCGCGCAGCAGCACCAGTTCGCGGCACGCCGTGCGCAGCACCCACTCGCCCAGGTCGATGATGATGCCCGAGTATTCGGCAATCGGAATGAAGCGGTCGGGCGAGATGAACTTGCCATCCGGCGTCTGCCAGCGCAGCAGCGCTTCGGCGCCCACGGGGCGGCGCGTGGTCAGGTCGATCTGCGGCTGATACACGACAAACAGCTGGCCCTGGCTGAAAGCCGTGCGCAGCGCGTGCATCATGCGGACTCGTTCGCGGATTTCGATGCCCATGCTGCGCGAGAAATAGAAGTGTCCGGCGCGCTGCTGGCTTTTCGCCCGCTTCAGGGCGATATCGGCATCCTTCAGCGCATCGGCGCCCGTGCCCGCATGTTCGCCCAGCCGCACCAGGCCCAGGGTGGCGGACAATTGCACGTCCTGCCCATCGATGCAGAACGGCGCCTGGAACAGGGCCAGGATGTTGTTAGGATTGACTTGCGAGGAGTCGCCCAGCACGCAAAAGATGTCGCCGCCCAGGCGCGCCACCGTCAGCTGGGGGCCCAGCTGGGTTTGCAGGCGTCCCGCCACGGCCACGAGCAGCATGTCGCCGAACTGGTGTCCCAGCGCGTCGTTGGTCTCGGCAAAATGGTCGAGGTCCACCAGTGACAGGGTGGCGTCGTCGCGCGCGGGGCCGGCCAGGGTGGCGTCGAGGATTTCCACCAGGCGCGTGCGGTTGGGCAGCTTCGACAATTGATCGTAGAAGGCGGCATTGTGCAGGTGCGACACCAGCTCGACGTTGTCCAGGCCCACGGCGACGTTGCTGCAGAAGACTTCCAGCAGGCTTTCGTCGATGGCCGACAGGGGGCGCGGCAGCACGAGGTAGGCGGCCGCGTCGCGGCTGGCCTTGCCCGCGAAGTACAGGGTGGCGTAGTCGTGCGCGTACACATTGCGCCGCTGCGCCAGGGTGTGCTCGATGGCGGCCATCACGCGCGGGTTTTGCAGGCCGCATAGGGCGCTGTGCGGCAAGCTGGAAAAGCTGCCGGTGCAGGCCGAGACGAGCAGTTCCCGTGCGCCATTGTCCTGCAAATCCTGCACGCACAGCACGCCGTCGGCGCGGATGCCCAGCAGGTCGGCGATCTGCGCCAGCACGCCGGCCGAGAAATTCTGCACGCCATGCAGGGCCATCAGCTGCGTGCTGGCGTGGACGATACGGTCCAGGCCGCGCCGGCTGCTGCTGATCGAACGGATCTGCTCGTACGAGCGGATGGCGGCCGTCACCGTGGTAAACAGCTTGATGCGCGTCAGTTCGGACTTGGTCTTGTAGTCGTTGATGTCGAAATCGCGGATGGCATCGATTTCCGGCGCATAGCCGGGCTGGCCCGTGCGCAGGATGATGCGTACGTCCGTCATTTTCAGGGTTTCGCGGATGTAGCGCACCAGGTGCAGGCCCGCGTCATCCTGTTCCATCACCACATCGAGCAGGATGACGGCGATGTCGTCTTCATGCTTGAGCAGTTCGCGCGCCTGGCCGGCCGAATACGCATGCACGAATTCCAGCGGGCGGTGCTGCATTTCCAGGTTGCCGAGGGCGAAAGTGGTGGTGGAGTGGACGTCTTCATCGTCGTCGATGATCATCACCCGCCAGACGCTGCGCGGTGCGGCCGTCAGCGGCGCCGCTGGTTGTTCATCGAGGAATACCAGGTCGTCGTGATCGTCCTTGTTGGCGTCAAGGGGGATGATCGGTGCGGGCATGTATAGCTTCTCCAGGATGACTCGGAACGAGATGTGAGCACATCAGAAATGTCCAGGGCGTTGTTGCAGCGCCTCGCCGTACTTGCGTACTGTCTTCGGCGCCGCGCCTAGCCCTGACCATTTCTGATGCACTCAGGGCGCATCGAAAATGTAGCACTCAGGTGCTGCCGAGGCTCGCACATTTTCTGATGGTCCATCGTCCAAGTATATAGCTATTTAATAAGCAAAATGTTTTTTTAAATCTATTCTGTGGAGCAATATTTCTTGTATTGCATGATTGCAACTCATATTTGGTGTTTTTGTGTGAAAAAATACGCGGGATTTTAAAATGGCGAGATGGGTGGGGCAATATCGGGGCCTGGCGTGGCATTTGCGGCATGGCATGCCCCGCAGGCTGGTAGAATTGAGTTTTTCAGTCCTCACACTTCCTACTATGTCCGGCAATTCTTTTGGCAAGCTGTTTACTGTTACCACTTTCGGCGAATCGCATGGCCCGGCCATCGGCTGCGTGATCGATGGCTGTCCTCCGGGACTGATCCTGTCGGAAGCCGATATCCAGCCCGAGCTGGACCGCCGCAAGCCGGGCACGTCGCGCCATGTGACGCAGCGCCAGGAATCCGATACGGTGGAGATTCTGTCCGGCGTGTACCAGGGCGTGACGACGGGTACGCCCATCGCGCTGCTGATCCGCAATGAAGACCAGCGCAGCAAGGATTACGGCAATATCGCGGAAAGCTTCCGCCCCGGCCATGCCGACTATACCTACTGGCATAAATACGGCGTGCGCGATCCGCGCGGCGGCGGGCGCTCCTCGGCGCGCCTGACGGCGCCCGTGGTGGGCGCGGCGGCGATCGCCAAGAAATGGCTGCTGCAGCAGTACGGCACCACGTTCAAGGGCTGCATGAGCCAGCTGGGTGACATTCCCGTGCCGTTTCAGTCGTGGGAACACGTGCATGCGAACCCGTTCTTTGCCGCCAGCGGCGACGCGGACCTGATCGCGCGCATGGAAGATGCCATGGACCAGTTGCGCCGCGACGGCGATTCCATCGGCGCGCGCATCGACGTCATCGCGCAAAACGTGCCTGTCGGCCTGGGCCAGCCCATCTACGACAAGCTCGACGCGGACATCGCCTACGCCATGATGGGCATCAATGCCGTCAAAGGCGTGGAAATCGGCGCCGGTTTCGATTCGGTGGCGCAAAAAGGTTCCGAGCACGGCGACGAACTGACGCCGGAAGGCTTTATCGGCAATAACGCCGGCGGCGTACTCGGTGGCATTTCGACGGGGCAGGATATCAGTGTCTCGATCGCCATCAAGCCGACGTCGTCGATTCGCACGCCGCGCCGCTCGATCGATAAGGAAGGCAATCCCGTGATGGTGGAAACCTTCGGCCGCCACGACCCGTGCGTGGGCATCCGCGCCACGCCGATCGCCGAAGCCATGCTGGCGCTGGTGCTGATCGACCACGCCCTGATGCACCGCGCGCAATGCGGCGATGTCAGCGTGAATACGCCGAAGTTGAAGTAAGTTGAAGTAAGTTGAATGTTGTTGGATGACGGGCCTGCGTTGCGGTGATGTCGGGTTACGCCATTCTGGCTAACCCGACCTACGGCCCACGCCATGCGCGCGCGTAGGTCGGATTAGCGGGGCATGGCCCCGCGTAATCCGACAACATCGTTGGCGCTTCCTGTCACGCCACCTTGTTCGCCACTAATTCCAATTGATGGCGCATCTCCACCGACTGCACCAGCAACGCACGGATATCGTTGATCAGGTTGAACTCCGTCTGATTCAATTGAATCGGCGGGAAGCTGTCGTCCCAGTCGCCATATAAAAATCCCGTGGGGTGGCCGTTGGCCGACAGGGGCAGCACGACGAAGCTGCGCGCTTCCGAGAGGGTGGATTTCCACCATTGCGGCAGCTTGGCGGCAAATTTCGGGTCGCGCGCATTGTCGATGAAAATCACGCGGTCGCTGTTGAGGGCCGCGTGGAACACGTTCGGTTCATACGCGTCGCCAAACACCATCAGGTCCTGCAGGTCGGCCATGCCTTCGCCCATGCTGATGCGCGCCGAATACAAATGATCCCTGTGGTTGCGCACGAACGCCACCGATCGCGAAAAATCAAAGCCCTGGTGCAGCGTTTCGAGCGCCATCGAGACCATCTGTCCCGGACTGGCGCTGCCGATGGCGCCGCGCAGGTCGGCCAGGCCGCCGATCAGCACGCGGTTGCCTTCGGCGCGCATGCGCGTGGACGCCAGCTGGCGCGCGCGTCGTTCGGCCGGCTTCGACAGGGGTGCGATCGACAGGTCGGCCGCCGCCATCGCCTTGGCCTTGTCCACGGCCACCACCAGGTCCGTCGCCGTGATGCCCAGAGTGCCCGCGTAATCGTCGATCAGCGCATGCACTTGCGCCGCGCCGGCCGCATCGTCATGCCACAGCGAGTCGGCGCAGCGCGCCGCCATCGTCGACAGGCCCGCCATCCAGTCGGCGCCGCTGACGGGAGAGTTGTCCGGCGACGGGTCCATCGGACGCATGCCGTTGATCAGGTGCTGCGGCAAGCCCCAGTGGGCGGCCGTGGCATAGCCCACTTCGGGCAGCGACAGGCCGAGGATTTCGCGCGCGGCGGCCGCCTCGTTGCCGGGACCGGCGTGCGCCTGCATGCGCGCCCAGAAGTCCGTCATATAGAACGTCACCATCATGCGGCCCAGGGTGTGCAGCATCGAGCAGACGACGGCTTGCTCCGCCTGCAGGCTGCCGGCGCTGGTGGCCACCTGCTGCGCCACCATCCCGGCCAGCACGGCCTTTTCCATTTCCACGTGGGCGCTGACGGAATCGGGCGAGGCCTGCGACAGCTCCTCGATCAGCTTCAAGCCCAGCGCCAGGTGTCCGATGGCGTCGATGCCCAGCACCAGCACGGCTTTCGACACCGTGTTGACGCGCTGGCCGAAGGCCGAATACATGCCGCTGTTGGCCAGCCTGAGTACCTTGTGCGTGAGGACAGGGTCGGACAGCACCGTTTGCGTGATGTCGAATTCGTGGTCGTCCTCGCCGCGCATGGCGCCCAGGATGGCGCTGATGGCTTTCGCGAAGCCGGGCATGTCGCCCTGCTGGCGCGTGCGCGCCCACAGCAAGTCCAGGGTGTTTTTGCCGAGCTGTGTCGGCACCGTGAAATGACCTGGATTCATTGCACCCCTCCGCGCGGTTCATTGGCAGACGGCGCAGGCACCAGCGCCGCATAGGTTTTGTCGCTCAAGGCCGCTAGCGCGGCATGGGCCGGCATCGGTTTGCCCGTCAGGTAGCCTTGCACATACTGGCAGCCGCGCGACTCGATAAAATGCATCTGCTCTTCGGTTTCCACGCCCTCGGCCACCACGGACAGGTTCAAATGCTTGGCCAGGTCGAGAATGGTGTTGCAGATGGCCGCATCCTTGCTCGATTCGGGCAAGTCCTTGATGAAGGTGCGGTCGATCTTCAGCACCGAAATGGGGAAGCGCTTCAGATACGCGAGCGAGGAGTAACCGGTGCCGAAATCGTCGATGGCGATGCGCGCGCGGCGCTCCGTCATCTTGACGAGGATGGTTTCCGCATGCACGGGGTCGATCATCAGGGTGCCTTCCGTAATTTCCAGCACCAGGTGTTCGCCGGACAGCCCGGAAAACGCGATGGCGTCATCGAGCACGTCGAGGAATTTGTCGTTGCGGAACTGGCGCGGGCTGATGTTGACGGAGATGTACAGCGGCCGCTTGGCCACTTCCTGGAACTGCTTGAGCTGCACGCAGGCCGCTTTCAGCGCCCAGGCGCCCAGCAGGTTGATCAGGCCATTGGCTTCGGCAATCGGGATGAAGCGCACGGGCGGCACCAGGCCCAGGGTCGGGTGCTTCCAGCGCATCAGGGTTTCGAAACCCTGGATTTGCCGCGTGTGCGCGTCGACGATGGGCTGGTAAAAGAGTAAAAACTCGCCTTCGCGCACGGCCTGGAACATGGCCGCTTCCAGCGAAATATCGTGTTCCGACGGGCCATTCAGGCGCGGGCTGTAGACGAGGCAGCGGGCCTTGCCCGTTTCCTTGGCGCGCGACATGGCCGCATCGGCCAGTGCCACCAGGCGCACTTCATCTTCCGCGTGCAGCGGATAGATAGCCACGCCCACGGACGCTCCCACGTAGATCGTGTGGCCATCGACCTCGAACGGCGCCTGCAGGGTGGCCAGCAGGCGGCCCGTCACCAGTTTGATCTGCGCATCCGTGGCGCTGCCGGGCAGCACGGCGACGAATTCATCGCCGCCCACGCGGGCCAGGGTGTCGCTGTCGCGCAGGGTCTTGCGCAGGCGCGCCGCGGCCAGGCGCAGCACGGCGTCGCCGACCGGGTGGCCCAGGCCATCGTTGACCTTTTTAAAACCATCGAGACCGATGGTGGCGACGGAAAAGCCCTGGCCCGAACGTGCGGCCTGGGCGATCACCATGCGGATGCGGTCCGACAGCAGCAAGCGGTTCGGCAGACCCGTGAGCGCGTCGTGCGTGGCCATGTGGCGCAGCCGTTCTTCCGTATTGTGCTGGGCCGACGTGTCGCGCCCGACCACCAGCAGTTCGGCCATGCCGGCCGCGTTCATATAAGAAGACAGGCGCAGTTCGAACCAGATTTCCTGGTCCGGCGTTTGCAGGCGCACTTCCAGGCGGCCCGGTTCTTCCAGGGCGTCTTCCAGCGCCGCTTGCAGCGCCGCGCGCGACGCTTCGGCGGCCAGCGGCAGAAGCAAATGGCCGGACATGCCCGAGGGTGCGGCAAACAGGGTGGCCGCGCGCTTGCTGGCGAACAGGATCAGGCCGTCCGTATCGAGCCGGAACACGACGTCGCCTGCCTCTTCCATGAGGTTGTCCAACTCGTGGCGAGCCTCGCGGTGGGCGGCGGATGGGGTACTGGAAAACATCGTGCTGGCTTTTACCTTTTTGTTATCAGTGCCGGCGCTCGCTGCAGGGCAGGGCGCCAACGGAAAGACTGCGTCGTGCGTGCCGCGTGCCATAGGGGCCGAAAGGGCGGCTATCGGAACGCGATCCACACGAAATGTATCATTGAAAAGCACCCGATTACATGAAATAGAGCAACATTGCTTCAGGTTTTGTAAATATTCCTGCCTTCCATGAAAAAAATCATGTCGCGCGGGGCATGCGGGCATTTTCATTCCACATGGAAACATTTATCTGCGCCTGCTTCCACTGGCGCGCTTGCCCCGCCATGCGCTTTGCGCTAGTCTGGCTGGCAGACGGTGTTGACGGTGCGCCAGCGACGGCAAGGGCGCCATGATAACAAATCGCGGGAGACTCCCATGAATGCCTTTGACACGCATGAAGTTTTTAATCAGGCCACGCCCTTTGAAAACGTCAATCTGTTCGCCTGCGACCCGGCGCTGATCGAAGCGCTGCTGCGCGAGGGCGGCGGCGCGGCCTTGCAGGAGCTCGACGCGCTGGGCGAAAAGCTGGGCCGCGCCGAAACCTATGCGCTGGCGCGCCTGGCGAATATCCACACGCCCGAGTTGCAGCAGTTCGACCGCGCCGGCCGCCGCATCGACGAAGTGCTGTTCCATCCGGCCTGGCATGAGCTGATGGCCATCCTCGTGGGCGCTGGCGCACACGCTTCACCCTGGGCCACGCCCGGTCCCGGCGCCCAGGTGGCGCGCGCGGCTGCCTATCTATTAGTGGGACAGGTGGAAAACGGCACGCAGTGTCCCGTGACGATGACGTATGCCTCGGTGCCGGCCCTGCGCCAGGCGATGGACCTGCCGCACATCGCTGCGCGCTGGCTGCCGAAAATCCTCTCGCGGGAATACGATCCCCGCTCGCTGCCCGTGGAGCAGAAGCGCGGCGCCCTGGTCGGCATGGGCATGACGGAAAAGCAGGGCGGCTCGGACGTGCGCAGCAATACCACGCGCGCCACGCCCGTGCCCCCGGCCGAGGCGCGTACCCTGTTCGGCGGCGAGGCCGCTGGCGCCTGGCGCATCGTCGGCCACAAATGGTTTTTCTCGGCGCCTCAGTGCGACGCCCATCTGATCCTGGCGCAGGCGGACGAGGGGGGATTGTCGTGCTTCTTCCTGCCCCGCTACCTGCCCGACGGCAGCCGCAACGCCATCCGCGTGCAGCGCCTGAAAGATAAACTGGGCAACCGCTCGAATGCCTCGTCGGAAGTGGAGTTCACCAATGCCTACGGCTGGCTGGTGGGCCAGCCGGGGCGGGGTATTCCCACGATACTGGAAATGGCCAGCCACACGCGCCTCGATTGCGTGCTGGGCAGCACCGGCATCATGCGCGCCTCCTTGACGCAGGCGCTGCACCACGCGCGCCAGCGGGCCGTGTTTGGCAAGCCGCTGGCCGAACAGCCGCTGATGCAGAACGTGCTGGCCGACCTGGCGCTTGAATCGGAAGCTGCCACGGCCTTCGCGCTGCGCCTGGCCCGCTGTTTCGATGAAAAGGACGATGCGCAGCAAGCGATGCTGGCGCGCGTGCTGACGCCGGCCGGCAAGTACTGGATCTGCAAGCGGGGGCCCGGCTTCGGCTTCGAAGCGATGGAAGTGCTGGGCGGCACCGGCTATGTGGAAGACGCGCCGCTGGCGCGTCTATATAGAGAGCTGCCCGTCAACTCGATCTGGGAAGGTTCGGGCAACGTCATGTGCCTCGACGTCTTGCGCGCCTTCGGCAAGTCGCCGGCCGCGCGCGACGCCCTGGCGGCCGAGCTGGCGCTGGCCGGCGATGAACACGCCGACTTTGCGGCATACCGCGCGCGACTGCTGGCCGACCTGGACGGGCCGCAAACGGATGAATTCGGCGCCCGGCAATTATCCGAACGCATCGTGCTGGCCGTGCAAGCCGGCTTGCTGCTGCGCCATGCGCCACCGTTTGTGACGCAAGCCTTCCTGCAGTCGCGCCTGGTGCAAGCGCCGGGCGGCGCGTATGGCCGCTTGCCGGCCGGCACCGATTGCAAGGCCATCCTGGCGCGCGCGCTGCGCGAGTATTGATTTCAATAAATCCGATTATTTCGAAAATTCCGGCCACAGGCGGGCTGGGGGCTGGGATAATGCTGCAATCCATCATTTTATCGATACACAGCGCGCTTGCGGCCCAGGCTTGCCGCCGCGCCAGCTACAGAGAAAGAAAAACAAGATGAAACAAGATCCACGCTTTCCGAATTTGTTCATTACCGATCACCCTTTGATCCAGCACAAACTGAGCCACATGCGCGAGCACGACACGTCGACGCGCACCTTCCGCGAGTTGCTCAAGGAAATCACTTTGCTGATGGGCTATGAAATCACGCGCGACCTGCCGCTGACGACGCGCGAAATCAAGACCCCGCTGGTCACCATCGACGCGCCTGTCATTGCTGGCAAGAAGCTGGCCATCGTGCCCATCCTGCGCGCCGGCATCGGCATGAGCGATGGCTTGCTGAACCTGGTGCCATCGGCACGCGTGGGCCACATCGGCGTGTACCGCGATCCGGCCACGCATATGCCCGTGGAATACCTGGTGCGCCTGCCCGACCTGAACGAGCGCACCTTTATCTTGTGCGACCCGATGGTAGCGACCGGCAATTCGGCCGTGTATGCCGTCGACGTGCTGAAAAAACGCGGCGTGACGGACGAGCAGATCATCTTCCTGGCCCTGGTGGTCGCACCGGAAGGCGTGACCGTGTTCCAGAACGCGCATCCAAACGTCAAGATGTTCTGCGCCTCGCTCGATTCGCACCTCGATGATCACGCCTACATCGTGCCAGGCCTGGGCGATGCCGGCGACCGCATCTTCGGCACCAAGTAAGCGAACTCAGACGAGTATTGCGATGGCAACCTTGATCGACCCGGATTTTCGCGCACGTTTGCGCGCCCTGAACGAAAAATATGCGGCTGGCGTGCCGGCCCTGTTGCAGGCGATTGCGCAGGCAAGCGGCCGCTGCGACAGCGAAGGCCCGCGTCTGGAGCCGTTGACGGAGCTGCACCGCGCGCTGCACGCGGTGGCCGGCTCGGCCGCCACTTTCGGCTTTGCCGCGCTGGGGCAGGAGTGCCGGCGCATCGAACAACTGGTGCGCGCCATGCTCAACGCCCCTGCGCAAGCGGTGGCGGAATGGTCTGCCGTGCGGGCGCAGGTGGTCGCGCTATTGGACTGGGCGCGACGCGACGCGGCCGCCACCCATTTCACCGCGTAAGTGACCGCGCCATAGTAATGTGGTTGCAATGATTCATTTGATACAACGCAAAGCACTCGCGTCGCAGATTAGGATATAGTGTCTCCATGCCGCTGGTACAGGGCGCCGCAAGACGGGGATTTGGCTATTAAAGTAGTGTTCGCAAGTTTATTTTGCGAAAGAATGGTTTTTCTCAGTTTTGTTGGTATAATTGGGCATCGTTGGATTCGAGGTAGTAGTGCAGTTTGTCTGTCATTTCTTTCTTGCTTCAAACGATATAACGGGCGCAAGCCCAACTTAACTGAAATAGGAAATTGTAATGGCAACTGGCATCGTAAAATGGTTCAATGATTCGAAGGGTTTCGGCTTTATTACCCCTGACGAAGGCGGCGAAGATCTGTTCGCTCACTTCTCGGCTATCCAGTCGAACGGCTTCAAGTCCCTGCAAGAGAACCAACGCGTTTCTTTTGAAGTGACCGCTGGCCCTAAAGGCAAGCAAGCTTCGAACATTCAGCCAATCTAATACGCTGGATCAAACGAAATAAAGAAATCCTCGGTCTCCGAGGATTTTTTTTCGTCTAAATTTCCGTGAAGTATCGGTTTTGCGAGTGTTTTATGGGCTACGCGGCTCTTTTTGCGTGCTTTGCATCACTGGTAGGTCGGCTTAGCGCTTGCGCGTAAGCCGACAAGGGTGGCGTTGGGAAGATGTATGGGCTGGTGTCGGCTTACGCTGCGCTAAGCCGACCTACGCCAACCTACGCTCAGCTGCGTTCTTCCATATAGCTTGCAGTGGCTAGATTGCCCGCTCGCGCCAGTAATCTGGTTGCGAATAACTGTGCCTCAAAAAATCCACAAACGCCCGTATGCGCAGCGGCAAGTGGCGGCGCTGGGCGAACACGGCATAAATGTCGTTGCCCGGGGCGGCGAACTGGTCCAGTACCGTCACCAGTTGGCCCGAGGCGATCTCGGCGCCGACTTCCCACATCGAGCGCCACGCCAGGCCCTTGCCGGCCAGCGCCCAGTCATGCAGCACTTCGCCATCGTTGCAGACCATATTGCCAGCCACCTTTAAAATCACATTCTTGCCGTTTTCGCGGAAAGTCCAGCCCCGCTGGCTGCCTTCGCTGCTGATCGCCAGGCAATTGTGTTTCGCCAGGTCGGCCGGAATACGGGGCGTGCCCGCCCGTTTCAAATAGGCGGGCGAACCGACGAGCACGCGCTGGTTGTCGGCCAGCTTGGCGCTCACGAGCGAGGAATCGGACAGGCTGGCGATGCGGATGGCCACGTCGATGCCTTCGCCGATCAGGTCGACGAGGCGGTCGTTCAGGTTCAGCGACACCGTCACGTCGCGGTGCTCGGCGACAAAAGAGGGGATCAAAGGCGCCACGTGCTGGCGGCCGAAGCCGGCCGGTGCGGAAATGAGCAGATGGCCGCTGGCCTTGACGCTGCGCTCGGCCACGGCCGCTTCCGCCTCTTCGAGTTCACCGAGGATGCGCTGGCAATCTTCCAGGAAGGCGGCGCCTTCATTCGTCAAGGCCAGCTTGCGCGTCGTGCGCTGCAGCAATTTGACGCCGAGGCGCTGCTCCAGCGCATCGAGGCGCCGGCCTATCATGGCCGGAGCGATGCCCTCGGCGCGCGCGGCGGCCGACAGGCTGCCCTTGGCCACCACTTCCACGAAGGTCGATATTTGTCTGAACTGTCCCATGCCGTGCTCCCGCGATGCCATCACTTGTGATAAAAACGCATAGATGAAGTGATTTTTAATCTCGTTTCCATGCCTTATAGTGCAATACTATAGAACAAACGCGCCGCCCGGCAGAGTGTTTTTGCGCCTCTGTCCAGCTTGTCCGCGCAGTCGTTCGGCTTATACTTGGATCACCAGATTACCTTTTCTTATATTGACTAAAAACCGGAGAACTTCATGACGCAGAACACGATCGCACTTCCAGAAGGCATGCAAATCACGGCTGACATCCAGCCCGGCTATGAACAGATTTTGACGCCGGCCGCATTGGATCTGATTGCCAAGCTGACGCGCGCTTTCGAGCCGCGCCGCCAGGAATTGCTGGCCGTGCGCGTGGAACGGGCCAAACGCCTCGACGCGGGCGAGCGTCCTGATTTCTTGCCAGAAACCGCGCACATCCGCGAAGGCGACTGGAAGATCGCGCCGATCCCGAAGGCGCTGGAATGCCGCCGTGTGGAAATTACGGGTCCCGTCGAACGCAAGATGGTCATCAACGCCTTCAATTCCGGCGCGGACAGCTACATGACGGACTTCGAAGATTCGAACACGCCGAACTGGGATAACCAGCTGACGGGCCAGATCAATATGTTCGACGCCGTGCGCAAGACGATTTCGCTGGAGCAAAATGGCAAGTCCTACAAGCTGAACGACAAGATCGCGACACTCGTCGTGCGCCCGCGCGGCTGGCACCTTGATGAAAAGCACGTGCTGGTCGATGGCAAGCGCATTTCCGGCGGCATCTTCGATTTCGCCCTGTTCATGTTCCATAACGCCAAGGAACAACTGGCGCGCGGCGCCGGTCCGTATTTCTACCTGCCGAAGATGGAATCGCACCTGGAAGCGCGATTGTGGAACGATATTTTCGTCATGACGCAAAACGAATTGGGCTTGCCACAAGGCACGATCAAGGCGACCGTGCTGATCGAAACCATCTTGGCGGCCTTCGAGATGGATGAAATCCTGTACGAACTGAAAGAGCACAGCTCGGGCCTGAACGCGGGCCGCTGGGATTACATCTTTTCGTGCATCAAGAAATTCAAGCTGGACAAAGATTTCTGCCTGGCCGACCGCGCGAAAGTCACGATGACGGCGCCCTTCATGCGTGCCTACGCCTTGCTGCTGCTGAAAACCTGCCACAAGCGCGGCGCGCCAGCGATTGGCGGCATGGCAGCCTTGATCCCGATCAAGAACGATCCGGAAAAGAACGACATCGCCATGGGCGGCGTGCGCAACGACAAGGCGCGCGACGCCACCGACGGCTACGACGGCGGCTGGGTTGCCCATCCGGGCCTGGTGGAACTGGCCATGGGCGAGTTCACGAAAGTGCTCGGTGACAAGCCGAACCAGATCGAGAAACAGCGTCCCGACATCGACGTGAAAGCGTCGGATCTGCTGAACTTCCAGCCGGAAGCGCCGATCACGGAAGCGGGCTTGCGCTACAACATCAACGTGGGCATCCATTACCTGGGCAGCTGGCTGGCCGGCAATGGTTGCGTGCCTATTCACAACCTGATGGAAGACGCGGCCACGGCCGAGATCAGCCGCTCGCAAGTGTGGCAGTGGATTCGTTCCAGCAAGGGCGTGCTGGAAGATGGCCGCAAGGTGACGGCCGAGATGGTGCGCGCCATGATTCCGGAAGAGCTGGCCAAGGTGCAGCGCGATGCGCCAGGCGGCAACGGCCCGACCTATGTGCGCGCCGGCCAGATTTTCGAGGAAATGTCGACGTCGGAATCGTTCGCCGAATTCCTGACCTTGCCACTGTACGAAGAAATCTGATCCTGATCATATAGCAGCATAAAAAATCCCGGCGATGCCTTAAGCATCTGCCGGGATTTTTTATTGTGGAAGAGTTTGCTTAAAAATTATTCTTCCACATTCGTAGCGCAGCGAACG
This sequence comes from Janthinobacterium sp. BJB401, assembly GCF_013372745.1. Taxonomy (NCBI): domain Bacteria; kingdom Pseudomonadati; phylum Pseudomonadota; class Betaproteobacteria; order Burkholderiales; family Oxalobacteraceae; genus Janthinobacterium; species Janthinobacterium sp. BJB401. The sequence goes on from NZ_JABXFH010000019.1 coordinate 86,808, forward strand.
CTTCCACGGGTGAGGCATCTGCCGTCAGCTTGCCTTCCACCTTCAGGCTGGTCAGGATCGCCGGTTCGCGGTAGCGCAGGAAGGGATTCGTGGCCTTTTCCAGGGCGATGGTCGACGGCACGGTCGACAAGCCCTGCTGGCGCTTTTCCGTATCGATGGCGATGCGTTCCTGCAAGGCTACATTGCCCGGTTCGACGGCGTTGGCAAAGCGTAAATTGGACAAGGTGTACTCATGCGCGCAAAATACCTCGGTATCGTCGGGCAGGGCGGCCAGCTTGCCCAAGGAATCGGCCATCTGGCCCGGCGTGCCTTCGAACAGGCGGCCGCAGCCGCCCGCAAACAGGGTGTCGCCGGAAAACAGCCACGGTGCGCCGCTGCGTTCGTCGCGCTGGCGCACGTAGGCGATATGTCCCTTGGTATGGCCGGGCACGTCGATGACGCTCATCTGCAAACCCAGCTCGGGCACGTGGGCGACATCGCCTTCGGCAAGCGGTTCCGTGATGGCTGTGATAGCCTCATTGCGCGGGCCGAAGACGGGGACGGCGAAATGCTGCAACAATTCAGGCACGCCACCCGTGTGGTCGGCGTGGTGATGCGTGAGTAAAATGGCGCACAAGGTCAATTGATGGGCTTGCAGCGCATCGAGGATGGGTGTCGCATCGCCGGGGTCGACCACGGCGGCGTGGCTGCTGTCATGGATCAGCCACAGGTAATTGTCGGCAAAGGCGGGCACGGCAAGTACCGATAAAGCGTGTTCAGGGGAGTGTGTCATGAGCAAAAGAGAAAACTGAATGGACAGTGTGGCATCCGAAAAATCCATTATAGCGCTTGACGGCTGGCTGCAGACACCGGCCGGTCTGTACGTGCGCGCCTGGGAGCAGCAATGCCTCGACAGCCTGACCGTCGATATCTTCGGTTTTAATGCCGTGCAGATCGGCTTGCCCCAGCTCGATGCGCTGGCGGCCAACCGCATGCCGAACAAATGGCTGCTCGATGCGCGCCTGCCGTCGCGCTCGCCGCAGGAGCGCCGCCCGACCCTGGTATCGGCTTTCGACGAGCTGCCGTTCGATTCGCAAAGCCTGGACCTGGTGGTCTTGCCGCACGTACTCGAATTTGCCGCCGAGCCGCACCAGGTCTTGCGCGAAGTCGAGCGCGTGCTGATCCCGGAAGGGAGGGTGATCGTCTGCGGCTTCAATCCGGCCAGCCTGTGGGGCATGCGCCAGGGGGTGGGGCGGATCACGGGCCGCCACTACCTGCCGCAAGCAGGCGAGCTGATCTCTATGCCGCGCATGAAAGACTGGTTAAAATTGCTGAACATGGGCGTCAGCCAAAGCTACTTCGGCTGCTACGCACCTGCCTGCAAGACAGAAAAATGGCTGCGCCGCAACGCTTTCATGGACAAGGCCGGTGCGCGCTGGTGGCCATATCTGGGCGCAGTGTATATAGTGCAGGCGATCAAGCGTGTCAAAGGGATGCGTTTGATCGGTCCGGCGTGGACCAAAAAACCGGCGACGGCGCCCGCAGGCGCACCGGTCACGAATAAAAGGCGGGAACAGCAAGATGGCTAAGTTTGAAGACAAGGTGGAAATTTACGCCGATGGCGCATGCAAGGGCAACCCCGGCACAGGCGGCTGGGGCGCGCTGATGGTGGCCGATGGCGCCAAGAAAGAAATTTACGGCGGGGAACTGAATACGACGAATAACCGCATGGAATTGAAGGCAGTGATCGAAGCCTTGACGGCGCTCAAACGTCCTTGCCAGGTGGTGCTGTATACCGATAGCCAGTACGTGCAAAAGGGTATCAGCGAATGGATCCACGGCTGGAAGGCGCGCGGCTGGAAAACTGCGGCCAAGGCGCCCGTGAAAAACGTCGACCTGTGGCAAGCGCTCGATACGGCCCAGGCCGTCCATGAAGTGGAATGGCGCTGGGTGCGCGGCCACAATGGCCATCCGGGCAACGAGCGGGCTGATCAGCTGGCCAACCTGGGCGTGGAAACCGTGCGCGCGTAAGCATATCCAAGCTCGGGAGTTGTAATCGCAGGGCACAGGTTTGCTATACTGTGCCCTTCGCTTTTTGCTTTTACGAATGAATCCGCCATGCGTCAAATTGTTCTCGATACTGAAACCACCGGCCTGAACCCGCGTACGGGCGACCGCATCCTGGAGATCGGGGCGGTCGAGCTGAACAACCGCATGTTGACGGGGAATAATTTCCACCATTACATCAATCCCGAGCGCGATTCGGAAGAGGGCGCGTTGGCCGTCCACGGATTGACGACGGAATTCCTTAGCGACAAGCCAAAATTCGCGGAAATCGCCGACGAGTTCCGTGCCTACATCGCCGGCGCCGAACTCATCATCCACAACGCCCCGTTCGATATCGGCTTCCTGAACGCGGAATTCAAGCGCCTGAACCTGCCGCCCGTGCACGAGCAAGTGGTTGGCGTGATCGACACCCTGGTGCAGGCGAAAGAAATGCATCCGGGCAAGCGCAACTCGCTCGATGCCCTGTGCGACCGCTATGGCGTCTCGAACGCCCACCGCAAGCTGCATGGCGCGCTGCTCGACTCCGAGTTGCTGGCCGACGTCTACCTGGCCATGACGCGTGGGCAAAACAGCCTGAGCATGGAAGAAGAAGTGGAAGTGGCCGCCGACGGCGCCGCTCTGGAAATCGTGCCACTGGCCGAAGTCATCTTCCAGAGCGCCACGGCCGACGAACTCGCCGCCCACGAAGCCACCATCGCCGGCCTCGACAAGGCAGCCAAAGGCCAGTGCATCTGGACCGCCGTCACGGCACCTCCAGCGGCCGCCTGAGAAAAAGCGATGGTATGGTAAATTTCCTCTTGCCAGCCCTTGCAGATGCCGCAACACCTATGCGATAATTCGCCTCGCTTCGGGAGGTTAGCTCAGGGGTAGAGCACTGCATTCACACTGCAGGGGTCGCAAGTTCGAAACTTGCACTTCCCACCAAGAATTCGTTTGATATCAAAGGTTTACACTGATCTAGTGTAGGCCTTTTTTGTTTGGTATGAAAAAAGTATGAAAAATCCGCTTCGGACCCGCGCCTGGACGAGTCCGGACAACGGACAATGCGACGCCCGCATAAGTCTGGAGAGAAAAACTTTTCATCCGGGCATCGAGCGCCCCACATGTTGCCTTCAGGTTCCGGACGTCAATCGCTTGGCAGCGAAAAGGGTATTCCCCGTGCGGCCAAAAAATACCCTAAAAATCACCTTTCGGTGCTAAGTAGTCAGCCGAAATTTATTGTGAATGCAGTTCCGAAACCTTTCATCAAGGATTCCACCTCGCTCAGCAACTCTCTTCCTTTCAACCCGGCGAAACGGCGCCAGAAGTACTTGGCCTGTTTTCACAGAATCTCGATGCGATTCAGTTCCGGGCTGTAAGGGGGCAAGTAATACAGAAACAGCCCCTCTGCCATCTATTTCCGTCGGCTTTTTTCGATCTGCGGCCCCTTGTGAAATGACGCATTGTCCAGTACGACAATGCGCGGCACGGGATGTTTTTGTGCCGCGAGCTCGTCGAAGAAAGCGACCACGTCGTCGCGTACTATCGGCCGACGTTGCGTTCGCCAGTACAGCTTGTGGTCATGGCGCAGCGCTCCCAGGACATTGACGCGCTCGCCATGCGACAGCGGCTCCACACCACGCGTCTGTCCAATCGGCGACCAACCCGACTGAATCGGCGGATTCGGGCTGAAACCGGACTCGTCATAAAACAGCAATTCGCACTGCCCGGCACGTGCCTGTTGATCCAACTCGCCGATTATTCGTGCGGCCTTGCCGAAATCTTCCGGCGGATACTTTTTTTAAACTGTAGCGGTAGCGCTTGTAGCTGGACTGCATCTCGTGCAGATATCGCCTTGCCGTTTCCTTGCTGATGGCTGGCAAACCTTCCGTTTGCGCCAGGGTTCGTAACAGGCTGTTGGCGCTACCACCCCCCCCCATCGGCTTGCGCCAATGCTCGTAGTGCCTCTTGCTGTTGATCTGTCCACTTGCGTTTGCGCCCGGTATGATGGTCTTCATAAAGACCCATCAGCCCTTGCTTGTTCCAGCGTTGCCGCCATGCTTCAATGCTGTTCAGATGGACATGGAATTCATTGGCCGTTTGCTGCAAAGTCAGTCCCTGGCTCAATCGAACTATCGCTTGGGCACGTATGCGTACACGTGGATGCGGATGAAAAACACCCATGTCGCGCAATGTTTGCTGTTCAGCCTGTTGCAGTATCAGTAATTTCATCACATCAACCCCTGCGTCGTTGCCTATCAGGCTTTGACAGCAAAAATTGACGAATTACTTAGCACGGAATGGGCAGAGCGAAACGACTTGAAGTTGAGCATCGATTTGGTCAATCGCTTGATGGCGTGGTGGTCCTGTTCAACGATGTTGTTGAGGTACTTGACTTGGCGTACCACGATCGGCACGTCGAGGCGGGCGTTGATCGCATCGATGGCTGCTTTGTTGGCGCCACTATTGTCCATCGCGACCTTGTCCAGATCGCCGTTTGCTCCTGGTGCCTTAATGAAGAAGCGCTTCGCTGTGGGCCATATCGCGCTTGGCCGCCAGCAGGAAGTCGACGGTTTTGCCCTGCTTGTCGTCGGCAAGGTAGAGGTATTTCCAGGCGCCCTTGACCTTTATGTACGTTTCATCCATGCACCAGCTGCCACCGACTGGGCGCTTGTGTTTGCGGGCCATTTTCTCGATCATCGGCAGGAAGCGGATCGCCCATCGATTGATCGACGAATGGTCGACGTACACGCCGCGCTCTTCCATCATTTCTTCCCCGTGCCGGTAGCTCAGCGGGTAGGCCGCATACCAGCGGATACAAACCAGCATCACATCGATTGGAAAGCGCATTCCTTTGACGTTGAGCATGTCGATTCGCACAACGTTCAAACACCGGTGTTTACCTAATCGGCCTGCCGGCGAGCGCTAATGCGACAGAACCTGCCGCGATAGCGGCGGCGCAGGATCACCAGGCCGATCGCCGTCGCGATGGAGATCGACACGATGGTGATTAATTTCTGGCCCTGCTTGGGCACCACCGGCGTCATATTGGATGGCATGATCGCCGCCGCGTAGCGCTGGCCCAGGTAGGTGGCGCCGATCACCAGCTCATCGTCGTTGATGCCATTGGTCAGATACAGCCCATTGCCGGCCTGGTGCACCCGCATCTTACCGTCGCGGTAGACGAAGGAGCGACGCTCGTCGCCAATCAGAATGGTGCCGACCACATGGCCGGCGGCGTTGATACCGGTGGCGTAGCTGTTGCCGTAGCCTATCATCGTGCCCAGGTCGATCATCTTTTGGCCGTCATGGAGAAAGGCGTGCCAGCGCCGGTCCGCCGTTTCCGACGTGCCCGCCACCAGGCCGGCGTCGTTGATGGCACTGGCGGCGCTGGAGCGGCCGCCCAGCGTACCCAGATCCGTCATGCCGGCGCCGGGACGGTACAGGAAAGCGTGGCGGTAATTATCCGGCAGCGCGGCGGTGCCCACCACATGGCCGTGGTTGTTGATGCCGACCGCATAGCTGATATTGCCGCCGAGCGTGCCCAGGTCGGCCATTTTACCGTTGGCTCCACGCGCGAACGCGTGGAAGTAGCCGTCGCTGGTATCGGCGAAACCGACGGCATGGCCGGCGTCGTTGATGTCGGTGCCGTAGCTGCTCCTGCCGCCCAAGGTGCCTAGGTCGCGCATCGCTTCGCCCTTGCGGTACAGGAAGGCGCGCCAGCGGCGGTCGCCATCCTGCGCCGAGCCGACCACCACACCTTCGGCGTTGATGCCCTTGGTGTAGCTGTCGCGGCCACCCAGCGTGCCCAGTTCCAGCAAGCCCCGATCGTACAGCACCGCGCGCCGCCTGCCGTCCTCGTCCTCGATGTCGCCGGCCACCTGGCCATAGGCGTTGATGTCGATCGCGACACTGGACTCCTTGCCCTGTCCGGCCAGGCCGGGCAGTTGCCGGACCTGGGCTACGGCGTTTAGGCTGCACAGGCCGAGGGCCAGCGCCAAGGTCGGGGTCAAGGGAAGCGGCGTGGCTTTCAGCATGGCGATCCTCGATAAAATTACCATAACCACAACTGTAGCATTTCATTATGTTCCTGTCCAGCCGCGGACGGTTCACATCCGGTTCTGTCGCATTAGCGCTCGCCGGCAGGCCGATTAGGTAAACACCGGTGTTTGAACGTTGTGCGAATCGACATGCTCAACGTCAAAGGAATGCGCTTTCCGATCGATGTGATGCTGGTTTATATCCGCTGGTATGCGGCCTGCCCGCTGAGCTACCGGCACCGGGAAGAAATGATGGAAGAGCGCGGCGTGTACGTCGACCATTCGTCGATTAATCGATGGGCGATCCGCTTCCTGCCGATGATCGAGAAAATGGTCCGCAAACACAAGCGCCCGGTCGGCGGCAGCTGGGCATGGATGAAACGTACATGGCCAAGCGCGATATGGCCGCAGCGAAGCGCTTCTTTATTAAGGCGTCAGGAGCGAACGGCGATTTGGACAAGGTCGCGATGGACAATAGTGGCGCCAACAAAGCAGCCATCGATGCGATCAACGCCGGCCTCGACGTGCCGATCGTGGTGCGCCAAGTCAAGTACCTCAACAACATCGTTGAACAAGGCCTCCACGCCATCAAGCGCTTGACCAAGTCGATGCTCAACTTCAAGTCGCTTCACTCTGCCCACTCCGTGCTCGCCGACATCGAGCTGATGCACATGATCCGCAAGGGCCAGTTCGCCGTCGATGATCCGGCGCCCATGTCATTCGCTGACCAGTTTTATACGTTGGCAGGGCAAGTCAGTCCCGTGTGAACCGGCGTCATGCTCAGCATGAAAATCCGTATTGGGCTGAACAACGCGACAGACCTCCAGGGCGGTGCGCAACGGTCGGCGATCAGGTGGTAGACGATCGGATTGTCGGAAAAGAGCATGCTCATGGTCGTGCCGCGGCAAAAAGTGGGCTCGGGCGGGTCTCAGCCATGGCGGTAGCGCGGCTCGCTGCGCAGGCTGGGTGCGATGACCATCTGTAACTGTGCCAGTAACTGGTCGGTGGCCGAGTTAATGAAAAAGTGCCCGCCGTCGAACCACGCCAGTTCGCCGCCGACGCTGGAGTCGCTGAACCAGTCTTCATACTGGGCCACGTCGTCGAACTCGTCGTCGCGGCCGGCAAACACCGTAATGGGCATGGGCAGCGGCGCGCGGGGCGTGTCGGCGTAGTCGCTGGCCATACGGAAGTCGGCGCGCACGATCGGCAGCAACAACTCCAGCAGGCCAGGGTTGGCCAGCACTTGGGGCGGGGTACCGTCATAGCGTTCGAGCTCGCTCACCAGCGCGGCGTCGTCGAGCAGGTGCAACTGGCGCTTGGGATTGCGCGCGCGCGGCCCGTGGGCGCCGGACACGATCAGCTGGCGCGGAAGCGCACCGCCGCGCTCCCGCAGGTAGTGACTCACTTCATAGGCGAGTAAAGCACCCAGGCTGTGGCCAAAGAAGGCGAACGGCAGATCCGGCAACGCGGCGATGGCCTGGGCAATGGCCGGTACTGCCTCATCAATGTGCTGCAGTAGCGGCTCGGAAAACCGAGCCCCCCTGCCGGGCAGCTGAATGGCGCACACCTCGATGTCCGGCCCCAGTGCGCCCTGCCAGGGCAGGTAGACGGCAGCGTTGCCGCCCGCGTAGCAAAAGCAGAACAGGCGCAGCGCAGCCGGTGGCCCGGCGCGCCGCAGTATCCAGCGCTGGGCGCCGCCGGAAGACAAGGTCATTGAAGTCATGTGGTCTGAAGGAAGTGGATGAGGTTGACGAAGTTGACTACGCCTTGAATTATAAGTTAATCTATCCTTTTTATAACATTTGACAAATGTTTATGTCCAGTCTGATGAAACGAATGCGTTTTTCCGTCGGCACATCCCAGCCGTTCTGGCATCGCGCCATGCGCCTTGCTTGTGCGGCCGGCTGGCCGGCCGATCGGTCCCTGACGGCCGCTACCGATGGCGCTTAAGATCGCGCCTCCCGAGGAGCGCGTCACCGGCGCTGCGATGGACCAGCCGCTGCCCAAGCGGCGTGGAAAATACCTGGTCCTGTCGCTCGGCGCGCTGGCGCTGGCCTGCGGCGTCGCCGGCGCCATCTGGCGGCTGGCGCCGAGCGGCCTGCAGGTGGCCGAAGGCAGCGTCCGTACCGCCACAGCCCAGCAGGGTATGCTGCGCAACGACATCGTAGTGCGCGCGACGGCAGCGCCGCTGCACACCACCATGCTCGACGCCACCGAGTCGGGCCGCGTCGAGGAAGTGTTGGCCGGCGACGGCACCGTGGTCAAGAAAGGCGAGCTTCTGTTCCGCCTGTCCAATTCGCAGCGGCGCCTGGAGCTGGTCGCGCGCGAGGCGGACCGCGCCCAGCAAATTTCCAACCTGTCCAATTTGCGCGTGGCGCTTGAGGCGAGCCAGACGGAGCACCAGCGGCGCCTGCTCGACATCAACTTCGCCCTAGCGCAGGCCCAGCGGCTGCACACGCGCAACCAATCGCTTGCCGAAAAAAACTTCATCTCGGCCTCGAAGCTGGAGGAATCGCGGGACCAACTGGCCCTGCAGCAGCAGTCCCTCGATGACGAAAAGCAGCGCGTCGCCATCGAGATGCGAATCAAGCGCGACGGCGTCCAGCAAATGGAGCAGGCCATCGGTCGGCTCGACGCCGGTCTGCGGGTGGTGAACGAGTCGATCGAGGCGCTGGCCGTGCGCGCGCCGGTCACCGGCCGGCTCACCGACTTCCGCCTGCAACTCGGCGAAATCGTCAAGCCCGACCAGCGCATCGGTCGCATCGACGATCCCAGTCAGTTCAAGCTCACGGCCCAGATCGACGAGTATTACCTGGGCAGCGTGTCGGTCGGCAAACCGGGACGTGTTCAAGTCAGCGGCCGCGACTACGCGGTGCGCATCCGCGGCGTCTTCCCGCAGATCAAGGATGGCAGGTTCTCGGTCGAGCTGGTGTTCACCGGCGAGGTGCCCGGCGTGATGAACCCCGGTCAGAGCGTCGAAACGCGGATCACGCTGGGCAATACCAGCCCCGCGCTGATCCTGCCCAACGATGCCTACCTGAACGACAGTGGCGGCAGTTGGGTGTTCGTGCTGGCCGCTGATGGCAGGAGTGCCGAACGGCGCGCGATCCGCATCGGCCGTCGCAACAACAGCCAGGTGGAGGTGGCGGCTGGCCTAGCGCCCGGCGAGCGCGTCATCGTCTCATCCTACGCCCCGTACGGCAAGGCCGAAACACTGCAACTTGCCAAATAGACTTTTCCTGCTTCCTGCGCTTTTTTCACCAACCCAAGCTCAACCCGATCAATAGAGAGAGGCATCATGCTCAAGTTCGTAAATACCAATAAGAAATTTGTAGGTGGAGAAGTCGTCACGACGGCATTGAGCAGGATCAGCCTGGAGATCAAGTCCGGCGAATACATTGCCATCACGGGGCCGTCCGGCTGCGGCAAATCGACCCTGCTGTCCATCCTCGGCATGCTCGACAGCCCAGACGACGGCGAGTACTGGTTCGACGGCCAGAATGTGGCCGGCTGGAGCGAGGTGAAACTGAACGAACTGCGGCGCGGCCGGATCGGCTTCATCTTCCAGAGCTTCAACCTGATCGAAGAACTGACGGTCGAAGAGAACGTCGGACTGGCGCTTGAGTACAGCAATGTGCCGGCCAGACAGCGCCGCGAGCGCGTCTCGCAATTGCTCGACAAGCTGGGGGTGGCGCACCGCGCCAAGCACCGCCCTTCGCAGCTGTCGGGCGGCCAGCAGCAGCGCGTTGCCATTGCGCGCGCCCTGGTCACCAAGCCTGCCGTGCTGCTGGCCGACGAACCGACCGGTAACCTCGATTCCGTCCACGGCGAAGAGGTCATGCGCATCCTCGAACAGATCAACGGCGAGGGTACCACCATCGTGATGGTCACTCACTCGCCGTCGCACGCCGCGCGCGCCGCGCGCATCGTGCGTCTGCTCGACGGTGCGCTGGTCGCCGAGCCGGTCCCAGCCGTCGCTGCCTGATCCCGGAGCGACGATGACATTTCAAGACTTCCGCGTCGGACTGCGCATCCTGGTCAAGGACCCCGCCTATTCGCTGGTGGCGATACTGGGGCTGGGGATAGGGCTGGCGGCCTGCCTGCTGCTGCTCGGTTTTGCGCGCTATTCCTGGCAGTACAATGCGCACGTGCCGGATGCCGACAACGTATATATCGTCAAGCAGCGTAACAACCTCGACCTGGGGGAACCCTGGGTCGACCAGGCCCCGCTGTTGTTGCGCGAGGCGGCCAGGACCGCCCCCGGCGTGAGCAACGTCAGTGGCTACGTCAACTGGTTCCCCTTCACTGTGCAGGTCGACGGTCAGCTGCGCAAGCTGCGCAGCCTGACCGTGCTGCCCGGCTTTGCCGAGATGATGGGACTCCAGGTGCTTAAGGGCGACCTGAACGAGGCGCTGTCGCGCCCGGACAGCTTCGCCATCACCGAGGAGACTGCGATCCGGCTGTTCGGCAGCACCGATGTGCTGGGGCGGACGGTGACGCTGAGCACCGTGCACGAACAGGGTGGCAGCGCGCGCATTGCCGCGATCCTGCGCAATCCGCCGGCCAATACGACGATTCCCTTCCAGGCCCTCAACGGCCTGAACCTGAGCCTGGTGCCGCAGATGATGCGTACCGAGGCGCTCACCGGCGAGCAAGGCTGGCTGGGTAATCTGCTGGTGCGGGTCCGTGCCGGCGCCCCGCTGGCGGCCGTCACCGCGGCCGTGCAGCAGGCCGCCGACAGCGCGCCGAGCGTGCAGAATGTACCGCCCGAGGCCAAGGAGCGCCTGGCCGGACGCAAGATCATGGACATCCGGCTGGCGCCGCTGCGCGAGGCGTATTTCGATCGCGAGGTGGCCACCAACGCATTCTCGCTGCAGGTGGAACGCGGCAGCGCCACCGTCGTCACCGGCCTGGTGGTCATCGCCATCCTGATCCTGGTCCTGGCCGCCATCAATTACGTCAACCTGGCGACCATCCGCGTGATCCGCCGTCAGCGCGAGATCTGCATGCGCAAGGTGCTGGGCGCCAGCGCCGGCCGCCTTGCGCTGCAGTTCGTCGCAGAATCGCTGCTGGTAACCATGCTGGCGACGGCCATTGGCCTGCTGCTGGCCTGCCTGGCCCTGCCGGTCTTTGCGCAGATGGTCAACCGGGACCTAGGCAGTGTCCTGTCGCTGGAGAACCTGCTCGCCGCGCTGGCCATCGGCCTGGTGGTCGGCCTGCTGACCGTGATCTATCCGGCCTGGATCGCCTTTGGCGTGCGACCGGCGCAGGCCCTGGCCGGCCGTCCCGACACGGAATCGCGGCGCAGCAAGCGCCTGCGCCAAGCCTTGTCCGTGCTGCAACTGGCCGTCGCGATGGGACTGGCCAGCGTGGCCATGGCCATCGCCTGGCAAACCCGCTTCGCCATCGACGCCTCGCCTGGCTTCGACCCTGCGCCTCTGCTGGTGTTCGATCTGCCCGAGGGGCATATGGTGCGCACAAGCGATAAGGCGCGCGGCCTGATGGCCGAGCTGTCGCAACAGCCCGGCGTGGCGGGCATCGCGTTTTCCACCGATCCGGTAGGCCGCGCGAAGAACCAGTGGAGCACCGAAATCAAGCGAGAAGGCGGCGAGGCGGCCACCATCGACATCAAGTCGGTCAGCGCCAACTTCTTCGAGCAATATGGCGTCAAGGCCGTTGCGGGCCGCCTGTTCGACTCCAAAATCGACCAGGAAGACGACGCCGTTCCGATCGTGATCAATGCGATCGCCGCGCGCAAGCTCGGTTTCGCGTCACCTGAGCAGGCGCTCGGACAGACCTTGCTGCTGCGGGGACTGGACCACGGCGTATCGTCGCTGATCACCAAGCGGGTGGTCGGCATCGCGCCGGAAATCCTGTTCTATTCGCTGCGCGAAGCCCCGGGCGCGACGGCGTATGAATTGTGGGCGGCCAATGCCACGCTCACGGTCCGCGCCAGCGGATCGGTCGCCGACGCCGAGCGCGCCGTACGCACCACCTGGGCGAAATACTTCCCCAACTCCATCCTCGAAGCACGCTCGGCCAAAGACATCTACGCGGAAAACTATGCGGAAGACGCCAGGCTGGCCAGGCTGCTGGCGGTGGCGACGGTCATCGCTATGACCATCGCCGCCTTTGGCGCCTACGTATTGGCCGCCGATGCGGTGCAGCGCCGCACTCAGGAAATCGCGCTGCGCAAGCTGTACGGCGCGCGCCGCAGCGACATCGGCAAGCTCGTGGCGAAGGAGGTCGGCACCATCATCGCGCTGTCCGCGGTGGTGGCTCTGCCGCTCGCCGCGCTGCTGATCGCCAACTACCTGAGAACCTACGCGGTACAGGTGCCGATCGCTTATTGGACCCTGGTGTTTGCGCTGGCTGTGACCCTGGTCACGGCGGCCGTCGCCGTCGCGCGGCACGCCTGGATCGCGATGCGGCTCAAGCCGGCTGTTGCGCTGCGCACATGATGGCGACGACCATCGACGCGATCGTCATCAAGCAAGCCCGGCCGCTGTGCGCACTGCTGCTGGCGGCAGCGGCGTGGTTGGTCTCCGGCCCGGCCGCCGCCGGAGGACCGGCGCCCCGTACGCCGGCCGAGCTGAAGGCGCAGCTCGAAACCATCATGCGCGAGGAACGGGTGCCCGGCATGGGCTTGGCTGTGGTGGCCAGCGGGCAGTTGGTTTGGCAGGCCGGCCTAGGCCTGGCCGACCCGGCCGGCAAGACGCCAGTCAGCGCGCAGACGCTGTTCCGCGTCGGTGACATCGCGAAGGGATTCGTCGGCCTGGCGGCCCTGAAGCTGCAGGAACAGGGCAAGCTCAAGCTCACCGATACGCTCAAACAATGGGCGCCCGAGCTGGCCCTAGACAATCCCTGGGAGGCGAGCGATCCGGTACGCCTGGCGCATTTGCTCGAACATACCTCCGGCCTGTCCGACATGAGTTTGATGGAGTACGCGCACACCGCCGAGCCGCCGGTGTCGCTGAAGCAGGCGCTCCAGCTCAACGGCGGCGGGCGCAAGGCGCGCTGGCGTCCGGGCTCGCGCGCGGCCCACAGCAGCGTGGGGCCGGCGCTGGTGGCCTACGTGATCGAGAAAGTCAGCGGCCAGCGCTTCGAGGACTACGTCACGCAACACTTTTTCCTGCCGATGGGGATGAAGTCGGCCAGCTATGTCGAGCCGCACCGCGGCTTTGCCGGACAGTACGCGGCCGACGGCGTGACCGCGCTGCCTTACTGGCATCATCTGTACCGTCCTTCCGGCGCGCTCAATGCGTCGGCCGAGGACATGGCGCAGTACCTGCTGCTGCTGGTCAACCGGGGCAGCGTCGGCGGCACCCAGATCGTGTCGCCGGCCTCGGTCGAGCGGCTGGAGCGCCCGGAAACGCTGGCAATGGTGGCGCTGGGGATCAAGGTGGCCCCGGGGGCGGGCATGTTAAATACCATCGAAAACGGCGTTCACTTCCGCGGCCATTTCGGCATCGTCAACGGCGGCCTCAGCGAGGTGCTCTATCTGCCGGAGACGCGCTCGGGCGTGGTGCTGATGATGAACAGCCTCAACGAGTTAGCCCGTGCCCGCGTGCTCGAACTGTTTCAGGCCTATCTGGTGCAGGGCGTGCCGCGGCCAGCGGCCGCGCCGGTGGCCAGCGTCGATGCCGAACTGCGAGAGCATTATCAGGGCTACTATCTGGAAGACAGCCCCGCATCGGAGCGCATGCGCTTTGTGCACGATTTCACCGACGTCATGCAGGTGGTGTTTACCGACAACGGCATGATTGCACGCAATGTCTTTTCCGGCTATGCCGAGGAATGGATCGCCCAGACTGGCCGGACCTTCCGGCAGCAGGGCCAGGCAGAGCCGATGGTGGCGATGTTTCGCGCCCAGGATGGCGAGATCGTCATGCAGTCGAAATGGGGCACGCTACGTAAGGTGTCGACCTTCCGGGCGCTTGCGCCGCTGGCAGTCGGTGCGCTTAGCATATTCCTGATGCTCAGTTCTCTGATCGCCGGTGCGGTCTGGGCCGTGAAAAAACTGTTCAGGCGGGAGCCGGCCGCCGTCGCGACCTCAATCCGCCTGCTGCCGATGGTGGCCAGCGTGCTATTCTTCATGATCGGCTTTACCTTGGTCGGCGCCATGAACCTGCAGGGCCTGTGGGGCGGTTGGGGCGCACCAACGGCCGAGTCGATCGCCGCACTGGTCGTCGGCATCGCCTTCCTGGTTCTGTCGGTGATGGGTGTCGTCAACCTGATGCGCCAGCGTCGCCCGGCGACGGGCCGCTTCGTTTATTGGCACTCGGCGCTGGTGTCGGTGGCCTGCCTGACCGTGGCGCTCTATCTGCTTTACTGGCAGGCGATCGGCATTCCCGTCTGGAAAATGTAAGGGCCACACACGGCACCAAAAAAAGGCCAACCGCGCGGTTGGCTTTTTTATGTACACCCGGCATGAGCGCACTCCTGTGGACGCAGCATGACCGAACTGGTGGTGGCAACGTGGCACCACAATATATCGGGAACTGCTGGCCTTGGGAGCGTCGGCGAAAGTGGCGCGACTGGTGGCGGCGAATAGCCATTGCTGGTGGCAGAATAGTCGCATGGCACTGAACAGTGTGCTGACGATTGCCTACTTTGACCGTCTCGGCGTGCCGCGACTCTCATAACCTCAACTGCTCGAACCGCCCGGTGCGGACCCGTATGCCGGTAGGTGTGGCAGGGACCGGCCAGTTATACTGGCCGCCCCTATGCCGATTGCCGTGAGCCGGGGCTCAGGCGCTGGTCCAGGCTTCCTTCTTCAGTGCGCGGGAAATCGAGCTGATCCAAATGAGCGCCAGCAAGGGGAGCAGGCGCAGCTTGTTCATCCTGAGCGCGTCGCCCACCAGCTCGCGCGTAATCGGTTCCTTCCAGTCGCCGAAGCGCTTTACCGGCGAGCGAAAGCACTGCGCCAGGGTGATGCCAGGTTCGCTCGTGGCCGCGTCGATACCGTGCCACCAGAACGGCGGGATATAGACGGCGTCGCCCGCCTCAAGGACACCTTCGTACTTGGTAAGGCCGCTGTCGGTGGGAAAAAATCGGTCGGCGCAGGACATGTGATGGTAATTGGCCTTGATCAGCGGGGCGAAACTCCACCAGTTGGCCGGCGTCAGCCTGAACAACGAGATGCGCTTGGTGCCGGCCAGCTGGCAGGTCAAGGTCTCGTCGAGTTGGTGATAATGCCATTCGGTGGAAGCGTTCTTGTAGAAGAAGATGCGTTTGCCAGGATAGCCGAGCGGTTTGCGCTCATGCTGCCGCAGGAAGTGGTAGTCGCCGAGGTCGTCCATCCACTGCTGGGGCACATCCATGGCCGGGATCGAAAAGGTCTCGTGATCGGCCGCGCCGCGCATGTCGGCGATGCACTCGGCCAGGCGCTGGCGCCGTTCCGCCGCGTGTTCGAGCGACGGATTGGGATTGAAGGTGCGGGCGACGAACACCACGGCGTCGCCGCAGCGGCTTTCCAGGTAGCCTGGGCGGTGCCATTGCTGCAGCGCCGGCCATGCTGCGGCGGCGCCCTTGATCAGCACGGGAACGTGCTGGCTGACATACTGTTCCCAGAACGCCTGTTCGGTTAGCGATGCGGCTTCAATGGTAGCCAATGACTGGACGTCGCCGGGGACCAGATCAATGACTTTGGTGATGGTTTCAGGCATGGTTATTTCCCCTACTAGTTGAACGACATGGTAACGAGATCCGCCGATTCCAGCACTACCGGCATGCGGACAATGCGATTGATGAAGTTGGAGCGCGCACGCGCCGTCGGGCCTGTCGGCCGGAAGCGCAACTGCCGCGCGACGACTTCCTCGAACAGCATGCGCAGCTCGATGCGAGCCAGGCGGGCGCCCAGGCAGAAGTGGGCGCCGTGCCCGAACGACAGGTGGGGATTGTGTCGGCGCCGGATGTCGAACACCTCGGGCGACTCGAACACGTCGCCGTCGCGGTTGCCCGAGGAGAAGCACATGACGACGCGCTGGCCCTTGCGGATCGCCTGGCCGTTCAGCACATAGTCTTCCGATGCGGTCCGGCGGAAATAAATCACTGGCGTTTCCCAGCGCAGCATCTCTTCCACCGCCGATTCGATCAGCGAGGGATCGGCGTACAGCGCCTCCTGCTGCTTTGGATGCGCGGCTAGGGTGGCAAAGCCGCTGGCGATGGTGCTGGCGGTCGTGTCGTAGGCGCCGATCGCCAGCGACCAGAAGTAGCTGAGGAAGTCTTCCTGTGAAATCGCGCTGCCGTCGTCGTAGCCGATATTGGCCAGGACCGACAGCACATCGTTGCGCGGCGACGCGCGCCGGGACTGATACGCGGCAACACCGTAGCGATACAGCTTGTCCAGCGCCACGCCCGAAGCGTGCATGACGTCGGCGAACTCGCGGTCGCCGGTCGGGATGGCGTGAACCCGGTTGAACAGGTCGCCCCAGAAGGCGGCGGACGGCAGATCCTCGTCGGCGAAGCCGAGCACGTCGCCGTACACCACGCGCACGGGAAAGCGTGCAGCGATGTCGCTCACCAGGTCGATCTCGCCTTTTTCCTGGGCGCGGTCGAGGACTTCGACCGCTCGTTTTCGGATGACGGTCTGCAGCGCCGACATGGCCTCGGCGCCGAACTGCGGCATCACCATCCGGCGCAGTTCGCCGTGCTGGGGCGCGTCGAGGTGGCACAAGCCGTCGCGGATCATCTTCCAGGCCGGGTGGGGAATGTCGACCGAATCGCTCAGCACGGAACTGCCGTGGGAAAAGAAGATCTTCGGCTGGCGCGCCACCTCGCAAATATCTTTGTGTCGGGCGACCAGCCAGAAGCCTTCGCCGGCCGGCGCGTGCGGGATGGAATGCCATGAGATCGGCTGCTCCCGGCGGAAGCGCGCGAAGGCCTCGTGCGGGGTGCCTTGGGCAAACTGATCAAGGTCGAAAAAATTGAAATTTTGCATTATTTCATTGATTCATAAAAGACAATACGAGTATACTACGTAACGCTGTTTTAGTTGCTGATTTACCTATTTTTTTCCTCATGAGAAAGTACGACCAGCAAGGTGAAAACGATATTGGATAGACTGCGGTTCCGCGCGTCGGTATCGCCTGATGAAGTTTGCTATACCTATCTTGACAGCCTGCATGCGGCGGCCGATCTGAGCTACCGTGAGCTTGATGCCGCCGCGCAGACGATTGCCCGCGAGCTGCTGCGGCACGGCGCTGCCGGGGATCGGGTGCTGCTGTTGATGCCGTCGGGCACCGCGTTTTTGCGCGCCTTCTGGGGCTGCCTGTACGCGGGAATGATCGCGGTGCCGCTGTATCCGCCCAAGTCGAACGACCGCAGCGGAAAGATCCTTAACATCATCGAAGACTGCGGTCCTCGGCTAGCGATCGTGTCCGATCCGCTGCCACCGGAGCAGATCGCAGCCCTTCACGCGCAGGCGCTTTGCTGCCTGTGCTTTGCCGATATGGTGACCGATACCGTGGCCGGGCAGACAGGCGCGCCGCCGCATGCTGTTGCACTGCCTGAACCGGAACCCGATGCCATCGCCTTCCTGCAATACAGTTCCGGCTCCACCGGCAACCCCAAGGGCGTGATGATCTCCCATCGCGGCATGATAGCCAACCTGGCCGTGCTGGAAACGACCACCCGCACCTGCGCCGCTGACACCTTTGTCGGCTGGCTGCCGCTGTTCCACGACATGGGTATGGTGATGATGGTCCTGATGCCGGTCTATGCCGGCGCCAGGTCGGTGCTGTTCTCGCCGTTGAAGTTTGCCAAGAGCCCGCTGTTCTGGTTGCAGGCCATCTCGCATTACCGGGGCACTATTTCCGGCGCACCCAATTTTGCCTACGATATCTGTGCCCGCAAGTTCGCGCCCGATGCGCTGAAGGATGTCGATCTGTCGAGCTGGCGCATGGCCCTGAATGGCGCGGAACCGGTCCGGGCCGACACTATTGCCGATTTTCAGCGCGCCTATTCGGCGCTTGGCTTCCATGAGGCCACCATGACGCCAGCCTATGGCATGGCGGAAGCGACCGTGTTCTTGTGTGCTGGCACATTGTCAGAGCCGCCGCGGGTGATCCAGGTCAGCCTGGGTCGGCTGCAGCAGGGCAGGGCGTCTCCGCCCGAGACCGCATTGGAAAAGTCGCAGGCAATGGTCAGCTGCGGCCCGTCGCCGGCGGCGCACGACATGATTGTCGTGCAGGATGCGGCCGTGGCCGAAGAAGACAGCGTCGGCGAGATCTGGGTTAAGGGCGAAAGCATTTCGTCTGGATACTGGGGTAAACCGGAGCTGTCGGAACAGGTGTTCAAGGCCTACACGAAAGACGGCGCCGGCCCCTATCTGCGCACCGGCGATCTGGGTTTTGTGCGCGACGGCGAGCTGTTCGTCCTGGGGCGCAGCAAGGATGTGCTGATCGTCCAGGGCCGAAATCTCTACCCGTATGACTTGGAAGCCTGCGCGCGCGCGCAGCTGGCGGCCGATGCCGTCGGCGATGCGGCCGTCTTCGGCATGGAAGCCGAGGGTACCGAGCACATCGTCCTGCTGCTGGAGGTGCGCCCGCGTTTCCTGGACCGGCAGTATGACGACATCGCGGTCGACATCCGTGCCAGTACCTTTGAATCTTTTGGCGTGCTGCTCAGCGAAATCGTGTTCCTGGCTTCCGGCGCCATCATGAAGACGACCAGCGGCAAGGTGATGCGATCGGCCATGAAGCAGCGGCATGCCCGTGGCGAGCTGACCGCGCTGCAGATCAGCCAGCTCGATCTTGCCGTCGCCGATGCCATGCCGGACCAGCCCGCCGTGCGCGGGACTGCGACCGAACAGGCGCTCGCT